>CANRNZ010000116.1 GCA_947632135.1 uncultured Clostridia bacterium | reverse complement strand
AAGGCGCCGCGCGGTATCCTCCTCAAGATTTGACACAAGCTCATGGTCGACGTAATGCCCCGTGCGGTAAAGCGAGCCCTGCGGCATCGGGTGAAGACTTCTCTTTTTGTCCATTCCGCGAAGAGCCTTGTACCCGAGAAACGCCGACTCCGTCTGAACGGTGTGTATGCTCCCCTCGGCGAGGTGGAGCGCCATCGGCCAGTTGTCGGGTATGGCGTTTACGACGCGCGAAAAACCCGCATGGAGGGCGGCCTGAGCGGGCCAGACGTGCGTCGCGATAAACGGAACGTCCTTCGGGAGAGCGCCGAGGAGGTTTGCCATAAGGGAAGCGCTCGCCTCGTCGCACGCGTTGTACGAGAGCTGCCTGAAGCCCTCGCTGTTCAGCGGCTCCCAGTAAAGCCTGTTGAAAAGGCGGCTCCTGTCGGCAAGTCTCGAGCCGAAAGAGTAAAGCTCGTTCTGCCCCGAGATTATTTTTGTACAGAGGGAATTTTCAAAGGAGTTGAGGTCAAACCACACGGGCTCATACCCGAGCGCCGCGGCGCACGACGCCATTGCCATTGATATGCGGTAGTGCCCGAAGCCCATTCTTATGTTCCCGACGATAATATTCTTCTCGCCGAACTCGCACCCTCCGCCCTCTCTGAGCTCCCTTGTCGAAATATCCGAGAGCACTCGGTTCTCGCGGATTTCAAACGAATATTTCACGCCGCTGTCGTCGCCGTACTTTTTTAAAAACGAACGCTTTTGGGACTCTGCCTTTGCCACTGTCTTTTTTGACATTTCGTTTCCGAATATTGTTTCGTATTTTTCGGGTTTTGCCGATTTTTCCGAATTTTTAGAATTTTCGTATTTTTTCGACATTTTTTTCGCCTCCCTTTAAAAATATACCCAAAATAATCTTGACATTGGCAATATATTATGTTATTATTATCTAAAACCGATAGTTATACTATCACTTTTTTAAGGAATTGTCAAGATGGATTCGGAAAATATTTCGGGAAATAATTTTGGAAATAATTTGGGGGGAAATTCGGAAAATATTTCGGGAAAAAATTCGGAAAATAATTCGAATAATAATTCCGAAAATAATTCCGAAAACAAATCAAACGAAACAAAAACAGCCTCCGGAGGAATTCGGAAAAGGAAAATGGCTCTCGCCGCGAAAACCGCAAAGGAGCTCTTTGTAAAGCGCGGCATTGACAACGTCAAAATGCTCGACGTCGCAAAGGAGTCGGGGCTCGGCGTCGCGTCCCTTTACCGCGCCTTCGGCACAAAGGACGCTCTCGTTATCGACTCGGCGTCCCTGTTCTGGAAGGAGATAAAGGCGGAGTATCTGCCGCGCCTTGACACACCCTTTTTCAAAAATAAGAGCGGAATCGAGCAAATCGGCGTGATACTCGATATATACTCCGAGCTTCTTCAGTACCACGAGGACTTTCTGCGCTTTCTCGGCGATTTCGACTCATACTGCATTCGTCACAGTGTTCCGAGCGATATGCTGTACGACTACGAAAAGGCAATGTCCGATTTTTACGCGCCGTACCTTTGCGCCGTTGAAAAGGGGAGCGCCGACGGCACGGTGTATGTGGGCTTTGACCCGTACGCGCTCTATCTTACGCTTAACCACACCCTTATCTCCTTTTTGCAGAAGGTTGTGCGCGGAAAGGTCGTGTCGCGCGACGTCAGGTTTTCGGAGGAATTTTCAATACTGAAAAGCATTATATACAATTATTTCAAAACGTCTCAAAGCGCTGAGGCAACTTAAAATTTTTGAAATTCTTATCTTTAAATATCCGATATCAAAATATTTGAATAATATAAATATAAAAAATACACAAAAAATTTAAACAAAGGAGAGAGCAAAGCAAATGAAAAAAGTCACAAACAAGATACTGTGGATATTCGCGGTGGGTCAGTTCGGCTGGAGCCTGCTGTCGGGCATCATCACAAACTGGCTGGTCTACTATTATACCGACGAGACCGCGGGGATATTCGCCGGCAACATCACCACGGGCACTCTGTTTTTGGGCATAACGCTGTTCGGTCTAATAACGATGGTGGGGCGCATATTTGACGCCGTGACAGACCCGATAATCGCAAGCTGGTCCGACCGCGCGTCGTTTAAAGGCGGACGCCGCATACCGTTCATGCGCGCGATTGCGATTCCGTTCGCCGTTGTTACGTCTATGGTGTTCATTCTGCCACAGTCGTCAAACAGACATCTCAACGACGCGCTCGTGTTTATCACCCTTATTCTCTTCTATCTGTTTATGACAATCTACTGCACTCCGTACAACGCTCTCATATCGGAGCTCGGAAGCGACCAGAAAAACAGGATAAACGTATCGACATATATTTCGTTTACCTATATAGCGGGCCTTTCCGTATCTTATCTTATCCCGAACATAGCCGCCCTCTTTGAGGGAATACTGGGGCGTGAAAATTCGGTGAGATTTGCAATCGGGCTTATGTGCGCGCTCGCCGCCGCCGCGATGATAATTCCCGCCCTGCTTATAAAGGAGCGCGACTACATCGACTCAAAGCCCGTAAAAACGTCCGCTTTCAAATCTCTTTTCAAGAGCTTTTCAAACAAGCAGTTCGCGCGCTTTGTTGTGTCGGACGTCATATATTTCTTCGCGATAACGCTCTTTCAGACAGGGCTCCCCTTTTATGAAACAAAGCTTATGAACGTGCCCGACACGATGACCTTCACTCTGACTGTCATAATGACCGTCGTCAGCCTCCTTCTCTATCCCGTAATAAACCGCCTCGCGCCGAAATTCGGCAAAAAACGTATAGTCATCGTCGGATTTTTCGCATACGCAATCGTGTTCATGCTCGCCTCGATATGCGGCGAGGGCATAGCTTGGGGAATCCTTATCGCGGTGTGCGCGGGGATACCGATGGCAATACTCGGAATACTCCCGCAGGCGGTCGTCGCGGACATCGCCGAGGCGGACGCTTACAAAAGCGGCGAGGAGCGAAGCGGAATGTTCTTTGCGGCGCGCACCTTCGCGATGAAAATGGGGCAGGCAATCTCCATGCTGATTTTCACATCCGTCGTCTCGTCGTTTACGTCAAACGGCAGCACAAATCCCTTCGGATACCGTCTGACCGCGATAATCGCCACCGTTTGCTGCCTCTTCGGCGCGGTGCTGTTCTTCTTCTATAACGAGCGCAGCATAATGGGGACACTAAAAGAGAAAAGCGAAAAATAATATAAACGGCAAAATAAAACAAACAAAAGAAACGGAAAATAAGGTGAAAAATTAAAAATAAAAATTAAAACGGAAAATAATTAAAATGAAAAATAATTATTTGAATTTTGATGAAATAAAAAACAGTATAGAGATAAATATAAAGCCCGAGGAAGTCTCTCTTAATACTCAGATGAGCGAGCGCGGATTTTTCGTCTCGGCGTCGTCCGACGGCGCGGCGCTTGACAGCGCCTCGGCAAAGCTCCCCTTTGAATTTTTAAAGGGCGACAAAATATTTCTTAACGGTTATCAAAGCTGGACTCTGTCAAAGGAAACGGGAATCAAAGGGTATGACTCCTCAATGAAGCGCTGCCCGAAATTTCTCGACAGAAAATTCGGCTTTTCCGCATACGGCGACGCTCACTTTTACCCGAAAACGTACAAAAGCGGGGTGCGCCACGGATACACTTACGCATATGTGAGGCGCGGCGGAACTTATATATTTTTCGCAAGTCTCGCTGAGTCGAGCGGCTTTACGCGGATTATTTTCGACTCGAACGAAAACGCGGTGAAATTTGAAAAGGACTGCGCGGGGCGTCGCGTCGACGGCGAATATACGGTATTTGACATCTACGTAGACGTCGGGAGCGAAAAGGAAGTGTTCGACGGGTGGTTCGACGCGCTCGGGATAAAGCCGCTCGCCGCAAAAAAGCTCACCGGATACACAAGCTGGTACAATTACTATCAGAATATATCGGAGGATATACTCCTGCGCGATATCGAGGGGATAAAATCCCTCGCGGCAAAGCCCGACGTTTTCCAGATTGACGACGGATACGAGAGCGCGGTCGGGGACTGGCTGAAATTTGACAGGACAAAATTTCCAAACGGGCTCTCCCGCGTCGTTCGGAGCATTAAAGACGCGGGGTGTATCCCCGGAATATGGCTCGCGCCGTTTGTATGCGAGAAAAACTCCGACGTGTACAGGCGCCACAGCGATTGGCTCGCAAGAAAAAAAGACGGCTCTTTGGTGTACGGCGGCTCAAACTGGAGCGGAATGTACGCTCTCGATTTCTACAATCCCGAGGTGCAAAGCTACGTGCGGGAGTGCATCTTCGAGCTGAAGGGGCTCGGCTTTTCGCTTTTCAAGCTCGACTTTTTATATGCGGTCTGCATGATACCGAGGGCGGACAAAACGAGAGGCGAGATAATGGACGACGCCATGCTCTTTTTGCGGGAGGTGTGCGCTGAGAGTATGATAATAGGCTGCGGAGTTCCGCTTGCGCCCGCAATGGGCAGAGTCGAGTTCTGCCGTATCGGCATGGACATGACTCTTAGCTACGACGACGTCCCGTATATGCGCCTTTTCCACTCCGAGCGCCCGTCGACAAAGAACACGATGTTAAACACTCTCTACCGCCGTCAGCTCTCGGGCAGAGCGTTTATAAACGACCCCGACGTATTTCTGCTCAGAGAAAACAACATAAAGCTCACTCCCGAAATAAAGACGTCCCTTGCAAAGCTCAACTGCCTTCTCGGCGGAGTGCTTTTCACCTCCGACAACTTTTCGGATTACACCGAGGAAACAAGGGCCCTTTACGGGGAGGTCATAAAGCTGAAGGACGCGGATTTTCTCGGCTTCGATTTTAACGAAAAAACAGGCAAAATGACAGTCGGATTCATGGCGGACGGCAGGCGGGACTCGTTCGAATGGAAAGTATGAAAATACAGAAAACTTAATTTAAAAACGCCGAATTATAAAAATTATAAAAGTATCAAATTATAAAATTGAAATTAAAAACGGAGAAAAAATGACGACACATCTGTATACCGCCTCCTGCGCCGCGGACGGCGGAATATACCACTATGAAATTTTAAAAAACGGCGTAGGTACTGTCGATATCGTCCAAAGGGAATTTCTGCCGCTTGAGCGCCCGATGTACATGACTGTTTCGGACAACTCGCTTTTCTGCGTGCTGCTTGAACCGTTTTCGGGCACAAAGGAGAGCGGCGTCGTCCGCGTGACGCTCGAAAACGGTTATTTCGGAAAATGCGGAAAGCCCGTCGGAACGCGCGGAATCGAAGGGTGCCACCTTTGCGCGCTTGGCGGCTCGGTTTACGTTGCAAACTATACGTCGGGGAATCTGTGCCGCATTGCTGATATTTGGGATATTGCGGATAAGGTAGTGCAGCATGCGGGGCGCGGAGTCAACGCGGCGCGTCAGGAAGCGCCCCACACGCACTGCATAATACCCTCCCCCGACGGGATGTATCTCTTTGCGGCCGACCTCGGAACAGACGAGATAACAGTATACGACAGCGAGCTGCGCCGCCTCTCAACGGCAAGAGTGCCCGACGGCTCGGGCCCGCGCCACCTTGCGTTTTCAGGCGACGGGAGGCGACTTTACTCTGTAAACGAGCTCATATCGGGAGTTTCGGTGTTTGAGCGGGACGGCGCGTCGCTGAAATATAAAAACACGTATTCGTCTCTTCCCGAGGGCTTCAAGGGCGAGTCCTACGCCGCCGCGATAAGGGTAAGGGATAAGAGAATATACGTCTCGAACAGAGGAGACGACTCGATTGCATACTTTGACGAAAACGATGAAAACGAAGAAAACGAAGGAAACGAAGAAAACGAAGGAAACGAAGAAAACGGGGGAAAAGAAGAAGGCAAAGGGGAGCTTTCGAGGGTCGGAGCGGTCAAATGCGGCGGTAGATGGCCGAGGGACTTTCTCATATGCGAAGACATGCTTTTCTGCGCAAACGAGCTGTCGGACAGCGTCACCGTCTTTCGGCTTGAGAACGGAATACCGCATGACACAGGGAAAGTCCTGTTTCAAAAAAGGCCTCTCGCATTGGCGTCCTGCATAACGGAGGACTAAAAATTTTTTCACAATGTTCGCACTCACCCATCGGAAAGTTTTCGCGCACACCTCACCGCGTGGCACAGACCCACTACGAAAGTTTTCGCCCGCCTTGTTCGCACTCACCCAACATGAAAGTTTTGATCCGCCTTTTTCAAAAGCTTGCGGGGTCGAGGGGCAGAGCCCTCGTCGCGCTCCGCAGAGCGCGAAAGCTCCGATACGCGTTCTTTTTGCAAAGCTTTTTCCTCGGCTTCTGAGTCAAGAAAAAGCGTCTGGCGGTTAGCGCCGAGTAAAGGGGCTGGGCAATAACTTCAAAATTTAAGCTGAAAATTTTTTCAGAAACTAACTTCACCGACGCTTTTCTTTGACGCAATCGACGCAAAGAAAAGCTTCAAAAGAAACGCCAAACATCGGGGCGCCGCCCCGAACC
>CANRNZ010000115.1 GCA_947632135.1 uncultured Clostridia bacterium | reverse complement strand
TCGGGGCGCCGCCCCGAACCCCGCAAGCTTTTGAAAAAGCTTGACCAAAACTTTCCGAACAAGTTCGTGCGAACTTTGAAAAAGGTGGGCGAAAACTTTTGTGTCGGGTCAGTGCGAACAAAGTGCAAACTTTAAAAAGGCAAGGTAATTCCAAACTATGTGTGACAGTACGGTCTGTGTCGTAAAATGTAATTCCTACGACAGCGACGAGGTCAAAAACTCCTTCGACAGGCTCCTTTCCCCTATCGGCGGCCTCGATTTTGTAAAAAAAGGTATGAAGGTCGCCGTTAAGGTAAACCTCGTCACCGCAATTAAACCCGAAAAAGCCGCGACAACTCACCCCGCGCTCGTCCTTGAGCTGTGCCGCAGGCTTATAGAACTCGGCGCCGAGGTGACAGTGGGCGACTCCCCGGGCGGCCCCTTTACCGGTATCTATCTGAAAGGCGTCTACTCCGCGACGGGCATGAGGCGCGTGTGCGACGTCGGCGCAAGGCTTAATGACGATTTTTCGTCGACTGTCTGCGACAGCTTTCCCGATGCCGTGAAACTTAAAAGCTTTGAGTACACATCGTGGCTTTCGTCGGCGGACGTTATTATAAATTTCGCAAAGCTCAAAACTCACGGCATGATGGGAATGTCCGCAGCGGTAAAAAACATGTTCGGCGCAATTCCCGGTACTCTGAAGCCCGAGTATCACTACAGGTTCTCAAACAGCCGCGATTTCGCCGATATGCTGATTGATATCGACGAGTTCTTTAAGCCCGCGCTGAGCATTGTCGACGGCGTCGACGCCATGGAGGGCAACGGCCCCACGATGGGCGACGTGCGCCATGTGGGAATCCTTGCCGCCTCGAAAAACGTATACGACCTTGACACCGTGTGCGCGTCCGTTATTTCACTGACTCCTGACAGAGTTCCGACGTGCGCCCTCGCCATTGAGAGAGGACTCGGGCACAGCGCAAAGGAAATACGGGCGGTCGGCGACGGCGTCGGAATTTCGATTTGCGATTTCAAAAACATAGACAGGCCGAACGATATCGAATTTTTCGGCGGGCTTATCGGCATAAAGGGAAAGCTTGCGAACAAGTTTCTGAAAAGCGCGCTGTGTACAAGGCCGACCCTCTCGCGCGGGTGCGTCGGGTGCCGCAAATGCGCCGACGTTTGTCCCGCGGGGGCAATTTCCATGAAGGACAAAAAGCCGCGCATCGACAGGGAGAAATGTATTCGCTGTTTCTGCTGTCAGGAGTTTTGCCCGAAGGGCGCGATGACGGTACACCGTCCCCTTGCGGCAAGAGCGCTTGCCAAGATAAGATAAAAATAAGAAAAAATAAGATAAAAATAAGAAAAAAATAAAAAAGCGTTGCGGCGCATACCGCAAAAGCTTAAAACAATTATAAAAAAATATATTTATACTTTAAAAAGGAGATAAAACCATGGCAGAAAACAGATTTATCGGTGACTACCCCGCAATAGGCATTCGTCCCACAATTGACGGCAGACGCGGAGCGCTGAAGGTTCGCGAGTCGCTCGAGGAGCAGACGATGAACATGGCAAAAAGCGCCGCAAAGCTCTTTGAGGAAAATCTCCGCTATTCAAACGGCGAGCCCGTGCGCGTCGTAATTGCCGACACGACAATCGGGCGCGTCGGGGAAACCGCCGCGTGCACCGAAAAATTCAAAAAAGAGGGAGTCGCAATAACTCTGACTGTGACCCCCTGCTGGTGCTACGGCGCCGAGACGATGGATATGGACCCGACGACAATAAAAGCCGTTTGGGGCTTTAACGGCACCGAAAGGCCCGGCGCCGTATACCTCGCCTCCGTCCTTGCTACCCACGCTCAAAAGGGGCTGCCCGCGTTCGGTATCTACGGGCACGACGTTCAGAACGCCGACGCCGTCGAGATTCCCGAGGACGTCAAGGTAAAGCTTCTCAGATTCGGCAGAGCAGCGGTCGCCGCCGCCACGATGAGAGGCAAGTCATACCTCCAGATCGGCTCCATATGTATGGGCATCGGCGGCTCGATTATCGACCCCTCGTTTATCGAGGACTATCTCGGAATGAGAGTGGAGTCTGTCGACGAGGTCGAAATAATCAGGCGAATGACAGAGGAAATATACGACAAGGCTGAGTACGAAAAGGCTCTCGCGTGGACAAAGAAGAACTGCCGCGAGGGCTTTGACAAGAACCCCGCGGAGCTTCAGCGCTCCCCCGAGCAAAAAGAAGCAGACTTCGAATTTGTCGTAAAGATGATGGTCATAATAAAGGACCTTATGAACGGAAACAAAAATCTCCCCGCGGGCTGCGAGGAGGAAATGGTCGGTCACAACGCGATTGCCGCGGGATTCCAGGGTCAGAGGCAGTGGACTGACTTCTACCCCAACTGCGACTTCCCCGAGGCCATGCTGAACACCTCCTTTGACTGGAACGGCGCAAGAGAGCCTTACATACTTGCGACGGAGAACGACGTTCTGAACGGGCTCGGCATGCTCTTTATGAAGCTTCTCACAAACAGAGCGCAGATATTTGCCGACGTGCGCACCTATTGGAGCCCTGACGCAGTAAAGAAGGCGACAGGCTACACCCTTGAGGGAAAGGCGATGGAGAGCGACGGCTTTATCCACCTTATAAACTCGGGCGCCGCCTGCCTTGACGCCTGCGGCGAGGCTCTCGAGAACGGCGAGCACGTAATGAAGGAGTGGTGGAACGTCACCGAGGAGGACCAAAAGCGCATTATGGACGCGACGACATGGAACTACGCCGACCTCGGATATTTCAGAGGCGGCGGATTCTCCTCGAGGTTCGTTACAAAAGCCGAGATGCCCGTCACGATGATAAGGCTGAACCTTGTGAAGGGGCTCGGCCCGATGCTCCAGATTGCCGAGGGGTGGACGGTGAACCTTCCCGACGAGGTGACCGATATACTCTGGAAGAGAACAGACTACACGTGGCCCTGCACATGGTTTGCGCCGAGGCTTACCGGAAAGGGCGCTTTCAAGAGCGCCTACGACCTTATGAACAACTGGGGAGCAAATCACGGAGCGATAAGCTACGGACATATAGGAGCCGACCTTATAACCCTCTGCTCGATGCTCCGCATTCCCGTCGCGCTGCACAACGTACCCGAAGAGGACATCTTCCGTCCCGCGTCCTTCAACGCGTTCGGAATGGATAAGGAAGGTCAGGACTTCAGAGCCTGCGCCGCTTACGGCCCCCTTTACAGAAGCATAAGATAAATATTTTCGGATTTTTCGGGTTTTTCGGGTTTTCGGATTTTTGAAATTTTTGAAATTTTGAAATTTTGAAATTTTAAAATTTTAAAATTTAAAATTTTTAAAATAATGAAAATCATTTGAAAAATCCGAAAGAATCCCCAAAGCTTAAAAAATACCAAAATGCGGCAAAGCCGCGCCGAGGCGCGGCTTTGCCGTTTCTTTTGCGTTTTCGTATTTTCGCGTTTTAAAAAATCAAGATAAAAAAGTGCGTTTTAAAGTGCGTTTTATTTAAAAATTCAATACGTCACGGCGGTGACTCCGAGGCATTTTCCGCACGACGTGTCGATATCGAATATCGCGCCGCACGCCTTTTCGGCGCCTGTCGCCTCCTCGAATTTCACAGGAGTATGAACGGTGAATTTATGTATTATGCACTCCGTCTTTATTCCGAGCACTCCGTTTGTCGAGCCGCACATTCCGAGGTCCGTGATATACCCCGTCCCGCCGGGGAGAACTCTCGAATCCGCCGTCTGCACATGGGTATGAGTTCCGAACAGGGCGGACACCCTGCCGTCAAGATAATGACCCATCGCGATTTTTTCGCTTGTCGTTTCGGCGTGAAAATCAACGACGCACGCCTCGAATTTTCCGCTGTTTTCCGAGAGCACCCTGTCTGCCGTCTCAAACGCCGAGGCGACGGGCTCCGTCATAAAGGCGTTTCCGAAAAGATTGAGCACGAGAACCCTGTACCCGAGGACGTCGACAGCAGTATATCCGCGGCCGGGCGCGGCGCCGGGAAAGTTCGCGGGGCGGACAAGGCGGCTGTCGTCCTCAAGCATACGGTAAGCTTCTTTTCTCTGCCAGTTATGATATCGACGCCCGCGCCGAAAAGAGAATTTGCCGATTCGACGGTGAGTCCGTTGCCGGCGGCGCTGTTCTCCCCGTTTGCAATTATGAGATGAATGTTTTCCTTTCGCCTTATTTCATCAAGGAAACCTCGGCGGCAGAGGTAGTCGCAGCCTGTTTTTCCGACCACGTCCCCCAAGGCAAGTACCCTCAAAATCATTTTGCGTCCCTTTTCGCTTTTTTCGCTTTTCTTTTCGGTATATCTTTTCGCTCTCTTATCTCTTATCTCTTATCTCTTATAAAAGATATAAAAGAGCGCTTTTTGCCCTGTGATTTTTATTATTTATATGTTTTGGTTATACAGGGCTCAGATAAGCTTTACCTTTCTGCGGCGGTTGTATTCCGACCTCGGGTTTACAATCTCTCTCCAGTCAAGGTCCCCTCTTTCAAGGGCGCAGATTATCACCTCCGCCGTCGCGATGTTTGTGGCGACGGGTATGTTGTGAAGGTCGCACATGCGCTGTATCTGATATTCGGACTCGTTGAACACGCGGTTTGCGTCGGATGAGCAGAAATACAGAACAACGTCGATTTCATTATACTGGATTCGGGAGGTTATCTGCTGGACGCCGCCCTGCGCCCCGGGCAGCAGCAGCTCGATTTGAAGCCCTGTCGCCTGCGAGACTTGTTTTCCTGTCACGTTGGTGGCGCAAATATTGTGTTTTGATAAAATGCCGCAGTAGGCTATGCAGAATTGTGTCAAAAGTTCCTTTTTTGAATCGTCAGCGATAAGTGCTATTTCCATGTCTGCCCTCCTTTATATTACTTTACGGTGCACTGTATTTTTATAATGCCTTATGTTCTTCAGGCATAAAGTTCTTTATTATTATATTTACGGTTTTCTTATTTAAAATACTAAAATATATTTTTCTTTTTTATGCCGCGCACTCCCGAAAACAGCTTTACGTTCTCGGAGCAGAGTCTTGCGGCGATGTTTTTGAATGCCGCCGACGACGGCGAGTCCGCGGGCGCCATTACTCCCCTTTCGTGGCTTATCATAAGCTCCTTGTCGAACGGAACGACGCCGAGAAGCTTTGCCGACGACGAGTCAATGATTTGAAGAAGCCCCGAGCGGGCGTCCCTCAGCGAGGCGAAGGAGTCAAACTGAGTTATGACGAGAGACGCGTCCCGCGCCCCGTTTTCGAGAAGCACCGACGCCGCCCTCTCCGCACCTCTGCACGAGGCGGGCTGGTGCGAGGCTACCGTAACCGCGAGCGAGCCGACAAAGTTTTTCGCGAGAAGCACCGGGACGCAGAGCCCCGCCGAGGTGTCGAAAATCACGAAATCGGGCTCCTCGTAATCAATTACCGCCTTCAGAGCGTAAATTATGCTCGCGGGGAGATAGCCCTTCAGAGCGTCCGTCTCGTTTTCGTGCCCCGTGGGCGCGGGAACGAAGGACAGCCCCTTGCCGTTTCTAAGGACGGCCTTTTCGGGCGTCGCCCTGTCGTACGCTACGTCCGCCAGATTGTGCAGCGGAAGGTTTTCTATTCCCATAAACAAATCGAGGGAGCGATTTTCAAAGTCGAGGTCGCAAAGCAGCGCCCTTTTCCCGCGCATGGTCAGCGCCGAGGCGATACCGAGAGCGACCGTGGTTTTACCCACTCCTCCCTTTGAGGACGCAACTATTATTTTTTTTATCATAATGTCAGTATCACATCCTCCGAAAATCCCGCGATATACATATTCCGAGCGTTTCTCATTATATATTCTATCACGCTTTTTTCCGTATGTCAACAATTTGTTGAGACACATCGCCGCCGCGGGATATCAATATGTTTAAAATGCTTAAATTATTAAAAATAATCTAAGTCATTCGGAAAACATTCGGAATCTTTCGCATATTTTAGGATTTTTTCGGATTTTCGGATTTTTCGGATTTTTCGGATTTTTTAGATTTTTTAGATTAAGTAAACTTTCTCAAATAAAACTTTTAAATACAAAAATACTAAAAACGCCGTATAGTGACGCGCCCATGAGCCGTAAACGGCGCATGGGCAAAAAGTAAGTCTGTAAGCCGGGTTTTGTATGCCTTTCGGCATGACCGTCATCTGTCTCGAATGCGCGTCGCCGCGCACCTCCAGCCACCTGCGGGACTGTGTCGGGCAGACACAGACCGAAAAAAGGGTCTGCCCGCATACGGTGTTGCTCCGGATAGGGTTTACATTTGCACGGTGTTGCCACGGTGCCGGTGAGCTCTTACCTCGCCTTTCCATCCTTACCGCTTGTGCGCGATGCGCGCTATGCGGCGGTTTATTTCTGTTGCACTTTCCCGGGAGTCGCCTCCGGCGGACGTTATCCGTTATCCTGCCCTGCGGAGCCCGGACTTTCCTCATGCCAATACCTTTCGGCGCAATGGCACGCGACGGTCCGACTTGCTTCGGTGACATTATATACCGAATGCGAAAAAAAGTCAAGCGGACGAAAATTTTGGTTCTACTCCCATTATCGTAATGGATTAGGGAAAGCGAGAGAAAGCTTAGCGGCAACAAGATATATCATA
>CANRNZ010000114.1 GCA_947632135.1 uncultured Clostridia bacterium | reverse complement strand
ATACCATACTTTGACAAAAAAACAAAGCCCTTTTCAGAACTTTGTCTTCAGTCTGGGGCTTTGTCTTCAGGCTGAATCGCCGGGACGAATCCCGGCGATTTTCTCTTGAAAATACAGACGCAGTTTAAATGAGCTTAACGCTGCGCTCTGTTTTTTATTTGCTGAGTCTTTCTTTAAGAGACTCAAGCTCGTCTTTAAGCTCGGCGGGGACTCTGTCTCCCACGAGCTCGTAAAACTCTTTGATGTTATCGACGTCGGCGAGCCATGCCTCCTTATCGACGGTGAGAAGCTCTTTTACAGTGTCGAGAGTTATATCAAGTCCCTCGATGTTAATGTCTTCCGCCATCGGGACATATCCGATAGGAGTTTCGACAGCTCCGACCTTACCGTCGCATCTTGCGAGAATCCACATAAGAACTCTCATGTTGTCGCCGAAGCCGGGCCATATGAAGTTGCCCTCGTCGTCGGTTCTGAACCAGTTGACGTGGAATATCTTCGGAGGATTGGGTATTATCTTTCCCATATCGAGCCAGTGCTTGAAGTAGTCGCCCATATTGTAACCGACAAACGGTCTCATTGCCATGGGATCGCGTCTTACGACACCAACAGCTCCCGCGGCGGCAGCCGTCGTCTCGGACGCCATTATCGAGCCTACAAACGTACCGTTCTGCCAGCTTGTGGACTGGTATACCAGGGGAGCGGTCTTTGCGCGGCGTCCGCCGAAGATAATAGCGGATATCGGAACTCCCGCGGGGTCGTTGAACTTAGGCGAAATGCAAGGGCAGTTTACGGCTTTTGCGGTAAATCTTGAGTTGGGGTGTGCGCCGGCAGTCTTTACCTTGTCGTTTTTGTCGTACTTTGTATAGTCCCAAGGCTCGCCTCTCCAGTTCTCGGCGTTTCGCGGCGGATTGTCGTCAAGCCCCTCCCACCATACGGTGTTGTCGTCGAGGTTGTGGCATACGTTTGTAAATATTGCGTCCTTCATGCAGGTGTGAAGAGCGTTGGGGTTGGACTTTTCGTTTGTTCCGGGAGCGACTCCGAAGAAACCGTTTTCGGGGTTGACCGCCCAAAGCCTTCCGTCAGAGCCGACTCTCAGCCATGCGATGTCGTCTCCGACGCACCATACCTTGTATCCCTTCTTTGCGAACACCTCGGGCGGAATGAGCATTGCGAGGTTCGTCTTTCCGCATGCGGAGGGGAATGCGGCGGAGACGTATTTCGTCTCGCCGTCAGGGGACTCGATTCCGAGAATGAGCATATGCTCCGCCATCCACTTTTCTTTGCGTCCGAGATAGGAGGCGATGCGGAGAGCAAAGCACTTCTTTCCGAGAAGGACGTTTCCGCCGTAACCCGAGTTTACGGACCAGATTGTGTTATCCTCGGGAAAATGGCAGATATAACGGTTTTCCTCGTCGAGGTCGGCTTTTGAGTGGAGACCCTTTATGAAGTCGCCGCTGTCGCCGAGCGCGTCGAGAACGTTGTTTCCGACTCTTGTCATTATAAGCATGTTGAGAACAACGTAGATTGAGTCCGTAAGCTCAATTCCGTATTTTGCAAAGTCGCTTCCGACAATACCCATAGAGTAGGGAATGACGTACATCGTTCTGCCCTTCATGGAGCCCGTGTAGAGCTTTTTGAGCTTTGAATAGCACTCGTCGGGCGACATCCAGTTGTTGATATTTCCCGCGTCCTCTTTTTTTGAGGTGCATATAAACGTTCTGCCTTCAACTCTCGCAACGTCGTTTACGGCGGTGCGGTGCAGATAGCATCCGGGAAGCTTTTCCTGATTGAGTTTTATAAGCTCGCCTGTCGAGCAAGCCTCGGCGCGCAGAGCCTCCGCCTGTTCTTCGGAGCCGTCGATCCAGACGATTTTGTCGGGCTGCGTCATCTGAGCCATTTCGTCTATCCAATTCATAACGTACTTGTTTTTTGTCATCTGTATCATCTCCATTTTAATATATTCGAATTTCTGACAGCCTACATGATATCACAAAAACGCTTTGTTTTCAAGTGCTTTTCGTCTTTATTTTTTTACTTTTTTATTACGTAATATGCCGCGTATTCTATTATTTGTTTTCGAGGCGTCATTTTCGCCGTTTGTATATTGTAACGCAAAGGAAGAATGCAATTCGCCGCTAAAATTGTAAATTGTTTGTTAACATAAGAACATTTGTTTGCATTTTTAAAAAATATGTTATATAATTAAGTAAAATAAAATAAGTTGATTTAATACTCCATAAAATTATAAAATCAAACGAAACGAGGAAGAGTCATGAAGCCGCTTTCCGATATTGAAAAAAAGATGCTTGACTTCATTACCGATACGATAAAGAACGACGGGTATTCGCCGACGGTGCGCGACATACGAACGGCACTCGGAATAAAGAGCACGGCGACCGTACACTCGTATCTTTCAAAGCTCGAGGAAAAGGGATATATACAAAAAGAGAACGGGAAAAGCCGCACCTTGCGTCCCGACGGGGATTTATCAAGACCGATGACAGGTCAGGTGCCGATTGTCGGGCGTGTCACCGCGGGCCTTCCGATACTTGCGGTTGAGAATTTTGACGGATATGTCGATTTCACCGAAGGAAGCTATAAAAAAGAGGAGCTTTTCGCGCTCAGGGTAACCGGCTCCAGCATGATTGAGGCGGGCATATTTGACGGGGATATAGTGATAGTTTGCCAGCAGAGCGTGGCTGAAAACGGGGATATCGTCGTCGCGCTTATAGACGACGCCGCGACTGTCAAGACATTTTATAAAGAAAACGGGCATTTCCGTTTGCAGCCTGAGAATTCCACGATGGCGCCGATAGTTGTCGACAGTCTTTCAATACTCGGGAAGGTCGTCGCGAGTATAAGATATTATTGAAAGTTTAACATATCGCACATTGTTCGCACGGACTCATTACGAAAGTTTTGGTCAAGCTTGCCCTTGGGGTCCCCACAAAAGCTTTGCTTTTGTGGGGAGTGGCTCAAAAAGGCGTCGGGGTCGCGAGGGGCAGAGCCCCCCGAAGGAGCACAATAGCGCTCCATTTTTGTTGAAACCATTTATTTATAAGGGTTTGCAAGACAACCAAATTTTAAAAATCGATTTTAGGTGGCATTTAGGTGGCATTTTTATGATTTTTTGCTATTTTAAGACATAAAAAAATAATGGAGCTTGAGAAATCAAACTCCATTATTTTATATATTAGATACTTATTTCAAAATCATCTTTATTATAGTAAGGAGTTTAGATTAAAAATTAAAAAGAGCAATAAATAGTAATTTGAAAGTGAGGTTTTATAAAGTGAAATTAAAAGATTGGAATAAAAAAACAATTCCATTTAAAATTCTAACAATATTTGGGCTAATTATCTCTGTTACGATTATAGTCTTAGCTTTAATGCAAGTATTCAATGTATGGGATAAGGCAATCAATGTTTTTGAACCATTATTAGGAGTATTAATGATAATTCAAGTAATAGAAAATTGGCAAACTAATAGAACAACAGCATACTTCTCATTATTTGTAGCAATATTTATATTTATTGTAGCAATTATTATTTTGTGAGGAAAAAGCTTTGCAAAAAGAACGCATAAAGTCGGGGCGCCGCCCCGAACCCTGCCGTCTTTTTGAGTCACTCCCCACAGAAGCAAAGCTTTTGTGAGGACCCCAAGGGCAAGACGGGCGAAAACTTTTGTGTTGGGTGAGTGCGAGTAAGGCGGGCGATATCTTCCCGAAAGATTCCGTTTCACCCCAAAACAACAGCATCGTCACGCAAAAAAACGATTCGTTTTTTGCGTGACGACTTTTTTGTCTGTCTTTTTTCGTCCTTTTTTACAAAATAAATACTAAAAAAAGAAAAATAACGGTAATTTTATTGAAAATATAATATAAAAATTATCTCTTTCACTTGATTACGACATGAAAATGTAATATAATAAACATAGGAAATTAACGAAAAAAATATTAAAATTTGTATTTATATATTTATTGAAATATTTATTAAAAAATTTCTGAAATATTTACCGAAGCGTTAAAGAAATATTCAGCGTGAAAAGACAGCTGATTATGATTGAGGTGTGATATTGATATGAGGAAAAAACAGGATATACAGAAAACAAAAGAGACAAAAGAAACAGAAATAAAAGAAAACACGAGCGGGCATGAATCAAAAAGCACCGAAATGCCCGTGTACCTTTTCCATCAGGGAACAAATTACAGCGCCTATGAGCTTATGGGCTGTCATATAGAAAATGACGGCGGGAAATACCGCTATACATTCAGAGTTTGGGCTCCTAATGCAGAAAACGTCAGAGTAGTCGGCGATTTTGCCTCGTGGGACGTCGGGATTCCGATGCAAAAAATATCAAACGGCATTTGGGAGAGCGTATTTGAAAGTGATAAAAATTTCGAGAACACCTATTACAAATATGCTGTTACAAATCACGGTGAGACCCGTTACAAGGCCGACCCGTACGCTTTTTACTCACAGACTCTGAAAGAAACGGCTTCGATTATCAAAAGCATTGACTCGCTTGAGTTTTCCGACTCAAAATGGCTTGCGAACAGAAAAAAGCTCTTTTCGGGAAGAAAAAAGTCCGAGGGGCATTTTTACCCGTCTCCGATGAATATTTATGAGGTTCATCTCGGCTCTTGGAAAACAAGGGACGGCGGCTGTACCGCGGACGGCGAGCACTATCTGAACTACAGAGAAATTGCCGACGAGCTCGCGCCTTATGCCAAGGGAATGGGATATACTCATGTGGAGCTGCTCCCCGTAGCGGAGCACCCGTTTGACGGCTCATGGGGGTATCAGGTCTGCGGATACTACGCGCCGACGTCCAGATACGGCGCTCCCGAGGATTTCGCGTATTTTATAAATAAAATGCACACGTCGGGGCTCGGAGTTATTCTCGACTGGGTTCCCGCGCACTTTCCGAAGGACGCTCACGGGCTTTATGAGTTTGACGGACAACCCCTCTATGAGTATCAGGGTCGGGACAGAATGGAGCACAAGGGCTGGGGCACCCGCTGCTTTGACGTCGGAAGGGAAGAGGTTCAGAGCTTTCTTATATCAAACGCTCTTTTCTGGCTCAGAAAATATCATGTTGACGGGCTTCGTATCGACGCCGTGGCGTCGATGCTTTATCTCGATTACGACCGTGAGCCGGGCGAGTGGATACCCGCTCCAGACGGCTCAAATCACAATCTTGAGGCGATATCGTTTTTCAAAAAGCTGAACTGCGCAGTTTTCGGGGAATTTCCCGACGCGCTGATGATAGCGGAGGAATCGACTGCATGGCCCATGATAACAAAGCCTGTGCACGACGGCGGGCTCGGGTTCAATTTCAAATGGAACATGGGCTTTGCGAACGATATGTTTGAATACGTTTCAAAGGACCCCATATACAGGCAGTACGAGCACTCAAAGCTTACATTCCCTTTGATGTACGCTTATTCGGAAAATTACGTGCTCCCCGTATCGCACGACGAGGTCGTTCACGGCAAGAAATCTCTTGTCGATAAAATGTTCGGCTCATATGATGAGAAGTTTTCGATGATGAGAGCATATCTCACGTTCATGATGACGATGCCCGGCAAAAAGCTCATGTTCATGGGCACGGAATTTGCTCAGTTCAGAGAGTGGGATTTTGAAAATCAGCTCGAGTGGTTCATGCTGAAATATCCGAGGCATACGGAAATGCAGCGCTTTGTGAGAGAGCTTAACAATTTATATCTCGAAACTCCCGCGATGTGGGAAATCGACGACTCGTGGGCGGGATTCGGCTGGATAGAGGCCGACCGCAAGGAGGACAACACCGTAATATACAACCGCTATGACGCCGACGGCAAGTACGTTACCGTAATCGTAAATTTCTCTCCCGTCGACAGAACGGGATATGAATTTTACGTTCAGAAATCGGGAAGGTACAAGGTTCTTTTAAACTCCGATTTGTATGAATTCGGCGGTAGAAATGTTTTCGGCGAAAAGATAATAAAGACAGAGACGCTGAGATACGCCGACGGCGACGCCGTTGCCGTCAGAAACAAAGTAAAGCTTGATTTGCCCGCGTACACGGGTATAATTCTCAAAAAGGTTTCAAACAGATACAAGGAGACCGAGGACACCGACGCGGAAAATCTTTAAGAGGCTTATACGCTTTGAAATATGAGTAGGGCTTTGATTAGTAATTATTTAAGTAATTATTTCAGTAATTATTTATCGAAAGATAATATATAAACGACAAAAAATCAGAAATCATGTTCAATAATCATGTTCTATCAAATTCACCGAATAGAACACGGTAAGAACAGATGGAAAGGAAGGACAGCATGCACAGAAAAACAGAATGCGTCGCAATGCTTCTTGCCGGAGGACAGGGCAGCAGACTTTACGCTCTGACCGAAAAAACGGCAAAGCCCGCAGTTACGTTCGGAGGAAAATACAGGATAATTGATTTTCCGATGTCGAACTGCGTTAATTCCGGTATATATACGGTCGGAGTTCTGACGCAGTACCAGCCGCTCGTGCTAAACGAGTATATCGGAAAGGGAGGCCCGTGGGACCTTGACCGCGCTCGCGGCGGGGTTACGGTTCTGCCGCCTTATCAGGCAAAAAAGGGCGCCGACTGGTATAAGGGAACTGCCAACGCAATTTATCAAAATCTTGAGTTCATAAACAGATATGACCCCGACTATGTCCTTGTTCTGTCGGGCGACCATATCTACAAGATGGACTACAGCAAGATGATTAAAGCCCACAAGGAGACAGGTG
>CANRNZ010000113.1 GCA_947632135.1 uncultured Clostridia bacterium | reverse complement strand
GCCACCGTCATCTTAAATACAGGGAAAATGTTGTTTTAAGCCTCCATACCCACAACGACAGAGGAGAGGGCATTTCCGCTACGGAGCTTGGAATTATGGCAGGAGCCGACAGAGTGGAGGGTACTCTTTTCGGAAACGGGGAGAGAACGGGCAACGTGGATATTATAACTCTTGCGATGAATATGTATTCCCACGGAGTTGACCCGAGGCTTGACTTTTCCGATATGCCGTCCGTCGTCGGGGCATATGAGAAGTGTACGGGAATGCGCGTTCACGAGAGAACCCCGTATGCCGGCTCGCTCGTTTTCGCGGCGTTTTCGGGAAGCCATCAGGACGCGATAGCGAAGGGAATGACGTGGCGCGAGGAGAAAGGGCTTCACCGTTGGACGGTGCCTTACATACCGATTGACCCAACCGACATAAACCGCACCTACGACGCCGACGTCATAAGGGTCAACTCTCAGAGCGGAAAGGGCGGAATAGGCTATATACTCGAGCATACCTTCGGCTACGATTTGCCGGCAAAAATGAGAGAGCATTTCAGCTATCTCTGCAAGGGAATCTCCGACAGGGGGCACCGCGAGCTTAAAACGGACGAACTGCTTGAAATCTTTAAAAACAGCTATTTCGACTACAAGTCGCCCGTTTCGGCGGAGGAGCTTCGCTTTTCGGAGCACGCCGACGGGGTCGAGGCGACTGTCACATTCGTAAAGGACGGCGTGAGAACTCCGATTACGGCGTCGGGCAACGGCTCGATTGACGCCGTCAGCAACGCGCTTAAAATGTTCACGGGAGACGACTACAGACTCAGAGTGTATTCGGAGCACAGCGTTCAGAACCAAAGCTCAAAGAGCGAGGCTGTGGCATATATCGGTCTTGAATCGCCGAATGGAAACGTCAGTTGGGGCGCGGGTATGCACACCGACATAATACGCGCCGGGGCAAGAGCGCTCATCAGCGCGTACAACAATTCCATACGGGACAGACGAAATTAAAATCCGATATATAATTTTTATAATTTTAATATTGCGGAATCCAGAAAAATCAAAAAATAAAGCAAGGAGATGACAGCGAGCGTTATGGGAATGACTATGACACAGAAAATTCTCGCCGCGCACGCGGGACTCGAGAGCGTTTCGGCAGGTCAGCTTATAAGCGCAAGGCTTGACATCGTTCTCGGAAACGATATTACGACCCCCGTCGCCGTGAACGAATTTAAAAAAGCCGGTTTCAACAGCGTTTTCGATAAGGACAGAGTGGCGATAGTCCTCGACCACTTTGTACCGAACAAGGATATAAAAGCCGCCGAGCAGTCAAAGCAGTGCAGGGAATTTGCATGCGAGCACTGCGTAAGTCACTTTTACGACGTCGGAAAGATGGGAATAGAGCACGCTCTTCTTCCCGAAAAAGGAGTCGTGACGGCGGGCGACTGCATTATAGGAGCCGACAGCCATACATGTACATACGGAGCCCTCGGGGCATTTTCCACCGGAGTCGGCAGCACCGACATGGCGGCGGGAATGGCGACGGGGACCGCGTGGTTCAAGGTGCCCTCCGCCATTCGCTTTGAGCTTAGCGGAAGGCTTCCGAAAGAGTGCAGCGGCAAGGACGTAATCCTTACTGTAATCGGAAAAATCGGAGTTGACGGAGCGCTGTACCGCAGCATGGAGTTTACCGGAGAGGGAGTGTCCTCCCTTTCAATGGACGACCGCCTTTGCATATGCAACATGGCAATCGAGGCGGGCGCCAAAAACGGAATATTCCCGGTGGACGACGTCACGATGAAATATCTTGAAAACAGATGCGAGAGGGAGCCTGTCGTGTACACGGCGGACGACGACGCGGAGTATGAGTCCGTCATAAATATAGATTTGTCAAAGATAGTGCCGACGGTAAGCTGCCCGCACCTCCCCGAAAACACAAGACCCGCGTCCGAGCTGCACGGCGTAAAGATAGACCAGGTCGTTATCGGGAGCTGTACGAACGGCAGAATGGAGGACATGGAGTGCGCGTGGAGAATCCTTCGCGGAAAGAAGGTAAAGGACGGAGTGCGCTGCATTATAATCCCCGCGACAATGGAGATATACAGAGAATGCGCAAAGCGCGGATATATAGTTGATTTTATCGACGCCGGCGCCGTAGTCTCGACTCCGACATGCGGGCCGTGCCTTGGCGGCTACATGGGAATCCTCGCCGCGGGTGAGCGCTGCATTGCGACGACGAACCGCAACTTTGTCGGTAGAATGGGGCACACCGAAAGCGAGGTATACCTCGCAAGCCCCGCGACAGCGGCGACGAGCGCCGTTTGCGGATACATATGCGAACCGACGGAGGTGTGATGTGGATACAAGAGGACATGTTTTTAAATACCCCGACAACGTCGATACTGACGTTATAATCCCCGCGCGTTATCTGAATACGTCTGATGCAAACGAGCTTGCAAAGCACTGCATGGAGGACATCGACGCGGAATTTGTAAATAAGGTAAAGGCGGGGGACGTTATTGTCGCAGGGTGGAACTTCGGCTGCGGCTCCTCCAGAGAGCACGCGCCGCTTGTAATAAAGACCTGCAAAACGGGCTGCGTCATCGCGAAGAGCTTTGCGAGAATTTTCTACCGCAACGCCATAAATATCGGGCTTCCGATACTTGAGTGCCCCGAGGCCGCCGACGCCATAGAAAACGGCAGCGAGGTCGAGGTCGACTTTGACACGGGCGAGATACGGGACATAACGTCGAAAAAAACGTATAAGGCCCAGCCGTTTCCGCCTTTTATTCAGAATATAATAAAAGCGGGCGGGCTTCTTGCGTCACTCAAGGAAAATCAGACGGAAAAATCCGAAGAAAACATGTGAGGTAGCCTTGTGGAAAAGAAAATAGCTGTCATAAGAGGAGACGGTATAGGACCCGAGATAGTCGGGGAGGCCATGAAAGTCCTCACGGCGATTGCCGGGAAATACTCTCATAAATTTATATTCGAAGACGTCGATATGGGCGGGTGCGCGATTGACAAATGGGGCGACCCGCTGCCCGAGCACATGCTAAAAAAATGCCTTGAGTCCGACAGCGTCCTGCTCGGCGCCGTCGGCGGCAAAAAGTGGGACTCTGTCCCCGGCGACAAGCGTCCCGAAAAGGGACTGCTCAGGCTCCGCGCAGGAATGGAGGTCTACTCAAACAACCGTCCCGCGAAGATATGGGACGTCCTGTCCGAGGCGTCGCCTCTCAAAAGGGAGACTGTTAAAAAGGGCATAGACTTTATAATCGTTCGCGAGCTTATCGGAGGAATTTATTTCGGCGAGCATAAAACTGTCGACGAAAACGGCGAAAAAAAGGCCGTCGACGTTCTGAGCTATACCGAAAGCGAGATACGGCGAATCGGGAAAATAGGCTTTGAGACCGCAAGAAAGAGAAGAAAAAAACTCTGCTCGGTGGAAAAGAGCAACGTGCTCGATTCAAGCAGACTCTGGAAAAGCGTTATGCACTCGCTCGCAGAGGAGTATCCCGACGTCGAGCTTTCCGATATGCTTGTCGACAACTGCGCAATGCAGATAGTAAAGGACCCGTCGCAGTTTGACGTTATAGTTACGGAAAATATGTTCGGCGATATCCTCTCGGACGAGGCTTCAATGATAACGGGCTCGATAGGAATGATACCGTCCTCAAGCCTCGGCGCCACCTCGCGCGGGCTTTACGAGCCGATACACGGCTCCGCGCCCGACATCGCGGGTACGGACGCCGCAAATCCCATAGGCACAATTCTTTCCGCCGCCATGATGCTGAGGTACAGCTTTGACATGGAAAGGGAGGCGGACGATATTGAATGCGCTGTCGGCAGAGTCCTTGAGGCGGGATACAGAACGCGGGACATAATGCCGACCTCGGGCGGCATGAATAATACGTCCGACGCATCCGATAATTCCGAAAATTCCGCAAATTCCTCTCTGCATCTTGTCGGCTGTCGGAAAATGGGAGAGCTCATAGTGTCAGAAATTCTCGGCGCAAGGTGAATTTTGAGCTTTGCCGATTGGAGAAATAAAAAAAAGAAAAAGCGTAAAAACGGTATAAACGGTATAAACGAAAGGATAATTTTTGGATGAAACTGTCCGGTGCAGATATAATTGTAAGAACCCTTATAGAACAGAAATGCGACGTTGTTTTCGGCTATCCGGGAGGTCAGATACTTAATGTGTACGACTCCCTTTACAAGTACCAAAACGAGCTGAGACACGTCCTCACAGCCCACGAGCAGGGCGCGGCGCACGCGGCGGACGGATACGCGCGCGCGACGGGAAAGGTCGGCGTCGTAATAGCGACGTCGGGCCCCGGCGCGACGAACCTTGTCACAGGTATCGCGACGGCGTATCTTGACTCCGTCCCGCTTGTTGCGATAACGGGAAACGTCCCCAATGCGCAGCTCGGTTCCGACAGCTTTCAGGAGATTGACATAACGGGCATAACCCTTCCGATAACAAAGCACAACTATATTGTCGGCGACGTCTCGGAGCTAGCGGATACGATTCGCGAGGCGTTTCGCCTTGCAATGTCGGACAGGCCCGGCCCCGTACTTATCGACGTCCCGAAGGACGTACAGATAGCGGTCGGCGACTATGAGCCGGCAGAGCCCGTACAGCCTTATGAAAAGATTCAGGCAAAGGATATAAGAATAGAGCAGGCGGCGTCCTGCATAAACTCGTCGGAGCGCCCCTTCGTGTATTTCGGCGGCGGGCTTGTAAGCTCCGGCGCGGCGGAGGAAATGCTCGAGCTTGCCGAGCTCACCGACGCGCCGATAGGCTGCTCTCTCATGGGTATATCGGGAGTCCCGACCGACCACCCGAGGTTTCTCGGAATGCAGGGCATGCACGGCCACTACGCGTCGTCAATGGCAATGCACCGCGCCGACTGCATAATCGCCCTCGGCGTTCGCTTTAACGACAGAGTAACGGGCGACCGCACGAAATTTGCCACCGGCGCAAAGATAGTACATATAGACGTCGACGGCGCGGAGCTTGCAAAAACAGTCACCCCTGCGCACGCTCTGAGGGGCGACCTCAAAAAGACTCTCACAAAGCTGCTCCCCCTCATAGAGAAAAAGAGCCACCCCGACTGGCAGAAAAAAGTCGCCGAGCTTCGCCGTGAAGAAGCGCAAACGCTCGATAACAGAGACGGCATGACTCCGAGAAGAGCCATTATGACTCTGAATTCTCATCTCGGCGAGAACACTCCGGTCGCGACTGACGTCGGTCAGCACCAGATGTGGGCGGCTCAAAACCTCAACTTTAAAAGATGCCGCCGCTTCATAACGAGCGGAGGACTCGGAACGATGGGCTTCGGCATGGGAGGCGCAATCGGAGCGGGAATAGGCGTCGGCGAGAGAGCGGTGCTCGTGACGGGCGACGGGAGCTTCGGCATGTGCCTTAACGAGCTTGCGACTGCCGTTTCAAACAATATTCCGCTTGTTATTTTGCTTATGAACAACGGAGTCCTCGGAATGGTTCGCCAATGGCAGACTCTGTTTTTCGACAAGCACTATTCAAATACGATTCTTGACAGAAAGACGGATTTTGTCGCTCTGGCAAAGGCGTTCGGCGCCGACGGCGAGAGGGTTGAAACTCCCGAGGAGCTTGACGCCGCGCTGACAAGAGCTTTTGCCTTTGAAGGGACCTATCTTGTGGAGTGCATGATAGACAAGGACGAGTTCGTTCTTCCGATGCTCCCTCCGGGCGGCTCGATGGACGACATGATAGTAAAGGTAGGTGACTGATATGAACGGGAACTTTACAATCGCCATACTTGTTGAAAATAATTTCGGCGTTCTGAACAGAGTAACGAGCATGTTCCGCCGCCGCCGCTTCAATATCAAATGCCTTACCGTCAGCGAGACAGAGTCCGCGGAGTATTCGAGGATAACGATAATCGCGGAGGGAAGCAAGGCGGATAAAAAACAGCTTATAGACCAGCTCTACAAGCTCCCCGTCGTGACAGCAATAAAAGAGCTCAGCGACAGCGTGGCGGTAACGAGCGAGCTTCTTCTAATAAAAGTGAAAAACGACCCCGAGACCCGTCCCCTTGTAAGGGACGCGGCGGAGGCGTTCGGCGCGAAAACAGTCGATTATACAAGAGAGTCCGTCATGATGCAGATGACAGGCGGCACGCACAGGGTCGACGCGTTTATCGACCTCATGCGCGATTACGGTATAATCGAAATATGCCGCACGGGAGTAGTATCTCTTGAGAGAGGCTCCTCGACGATAAGAAAAGAAGAAATGTAAAGACGCGCGGTAAATCGGTTAAAAATAAAAATAAAATAAATTAAAAAATTATAAAAAACGAAAAGAGGTACAAAACCATGGCAAGGATTTTTTATCAGCAGGACTGTGACCTTCAGAAGCTGAGCGGCAAAACTGTCGCCATCATCGGCTACGGCTCGCAGGGTCACGCGCACGCGCTCAACCTTAAAGAGAGCGGAGTAAACGTAATCGTAGGACTTTACGAGGGGAGCCGCAGTTGGGCAAAAGCCGAGGCTCAGGGGCTGAAGGTCATGACCTCCGCCGAGGCTGCAAAGGCGGCTGACATCATAATGATACTCATTAACGACGAAAAGCAGGCAAAGCTCTATAAGGAGAGCATAGAGCCGAATCTCACAGAGGGCAAGACTCTCGCCTTTGCCCACGGCTTCAACATTCATTTCGGCTGCATAAAGCCTCCGAAAAACGTCAACGTAATTATGATAGCGCCAAAGGGTCCGGGTCACACAGTCAGAAGCGAGTACCTCGCGGGCAAGGGTGTTCCGTGCCTTATCGCTGTTGAGCAGGACGCGACAGGCGACGCGTGGGATATAGGCCTCGCATACGCTCTCGGCATCGGCGGCGCGCGCGCGGGTGTCCTTGAGACCACGTTCCGCACAGAGACCGAAACGGATCTCTTCGGAGAACAGGCTGTTCTCTGCGGCGGCGTCTGCGCTCTTATGCAGGCCGGATTTGAGACTTTGGTGGAGGCCGGTTACGATGCAAGAAACGCGT
>CANRNZ010000112.1 GCA_947632135.1 uncultured Clostridia bacterium | reverse complement strand
TTTGACGCAATCGGCCGGGAGAAAAGCTTCAAAAGAAACGCCAATCGTCGGGGCGCCGCCCCGAACCCCGCAAGCTTAGAGCCACTCCCCACAAAAGCAAAGCTTTTGCGGGGGCCCCAAGGGCAAGCTTGACCAAAACTTTCGTAGCGGGTCTGTGCGAACATGGTGCGAAAACTTCGGACAAGTCCGTGCTGATTTTAACATCTTAAAAGCAAAATGTCAAGGCACTCTCTTGACAAAGAAAATTATTTAATATATCATAATATATCATTATTGTAAAAAATAAAACGAAATCAAACGAATCTGCGCGGCTTATAAATCCCCGCGCCGTATACGCTCATTTTTTGTATTTTGTTTTTTGTTTTATCATAATTATTTCTAATCTTATTATTCTTACTAATCATTTCGGAGGAATTTTTTATGTGCAGATATGAAGTCGAGAAAATTCTCGGAGATTTTGAGGCCGATGTTTTCCCCGCCGAGACGGACGGCGGCTCTTCGGGCGAGTCGGAGTTTTCGGGCAAGCCCTGCCCGATACCCTACAGGTATTACGTGCCGAAAAAAGCGGCGGGCGCCGCGCCGTCTCCCGTTTTCCTGTTTATGCACGGCGCGGGGGAGCGCGGCTTTGACAACGGGCTTCAGCTTCGCACGGCTCTTTGGAATTTTGCCGAAACGAATCCCGAGGTGAAGGACTTTATTATAATCGCTCCGCAGTGTCCCGAAAACACCCAATGGGTGTACACCGACTGGAGCAAGGTCGGCTATGATATAAAATCGGTGCGCGAGTCGTGGCAGATAAAAACTGTTCTTAAAATCCTCGACAGCGTTACCGAAAAATTCGGCGGCGACCGCGACAGGACGTACGTCGGCGGGCTCTCGATGGGCGCTTTTGCAACGTGGGACCTTCTTTCGCGCCACGGTGAGCTTTTCGCCGCGGGAATCGCCGTCTGCGGCGGGGCCGATGTGTCGTGCGCCGCAAAACTCGTCGATATACCGATACGCGCGTTTCACGGCTCAGTCGACCCTGTAGTTCCCGTTCAGGGGACTCGTAACATATGCGACGCCGTGAAAGCCCTCGGCGGGAAAAAGCTGACTTATACCGAATATGAGGGCGTGGACCACAACTCGTGGGACGCCGCATTCTCTACCGAGGGGCTTGCGAAATGGCTGCTTTCGAACAGGCTCTCGGACAGACTTTCGGGAAGTGAAAACAGCGCGGAATAAACCGCGGAAAAATTCGCAGATATCAGCAAATATTAAAAGACCGAAAATTATAAATATTTTAAAAGGCGCGGTGTAACATTCGAATTTGCTGAAGGGGGATAAGATGACCGATTCCAAAGCTCATTTCGATAAAATGACGAAGGCGCCGCTGGCAAGGCTCATAATATCGCTGGGCATTCCGACGACTGTTTCCATGCTGGTGACGAGTATATACAATATGGCGGACACGTATTTTGTCGGGACTCTCGGCGAGAGCCAGCAGGCGGCGACGGGAATACTGTTCACCCTTCAGGCGATAATACAGGCGGCGGCGTTTATGCTCGGGCAGGGCTCGGGTACGATGGTGTCAAAATTCCTTGCGGACAGCGACGAAAAGTCGGCGTCGGAATATGTGTCGACGGCGTTTTTGACGGGTGTCGGTCTCGGGCTTGTGCTTATGGCGGGAGGACTTGTCTGTCTGAGACCTCTGATGCTCCTTCTCGGGAGCACAAAGACGATTCTGCCGTATGCCATGCAGTACGGGTTTTGCGTGCTTCTCAGCGCTCCCGCGGCGATAGGCTCCTTTATCCTCAACAACAACCTGCGTTACGAGGGAAAGGCGTTCTATGCGATGATAGGACTTGTGACCGGAGGGCTTTTGAATATTTTCGGCGACTACATGCTTATAAGAGTTTTTCACCTCGGCGTGCTCGGCGCGGGAATCTCGACGGCAGTCTCTCAGATTATCAGCTTTTTTATACTCATTTACTTTTTTGAAAAAATGGCGCAGAGCAGTATTCGCCTTGCGTATTTTACAAAAAAGCTGTCGGTGCTCTTTACGATTTTAAGAGTGGGCTTTCCCGCTCTGATAAGGCAGGGGCTCAGCTCTTTTTCGAACGGGCTTCTCAACAATCTTACAAGACCTTTCGGGGACGCCGCCATTGCGGCAATGAGCGTCGTGAACCGCTTCAGCTCTTTTGTGATGTGCGTCGGTCTCGGAATAGGTCAGGGCTTTCAGCCCGTCGCCTCCTTCAACTATCAGGCAAAGGAGTACGAGAGGGTAAAGAA
Source organism: uncultured Clostridia bacterium (assembly GCA_947632135.1). Taxonomy (GTDB): domain Bacteria; phylum Bacillota; class Clostridia; order Oscillospirales; family CAG-272; genus RUG14199. Next base: position 4,804 of record CANRNZ010000112.1, on the reverse strand, counting down.
GGGGCTTATCATAACGATAGAGATAGGGCTTATATTTATCGCGTGTCTTGCCATTCCCGGTTTTATTTTTGCGGATAAAATAGTTTACCTTTTCCAAGAGAGCGGCGAGGTAATGAAAATCGGCACGTTTGCGCTGCGTCTCTCGTGCGTCGGAGTTATGTTTCTTCCGCTGTCGGTGCCGGTCAACATGCTCTATCAGAGCACACGCAAGCCGGGCTTATCCTCCGTTTTGTCGCTCATGCGCTCGGGGCTTATGTTTATCCCGACGCTGCTTATCGGCACAAGGCTTTGGGGAATTCTCGGAATACAGATAGCGCAGCCCGCGGCCGACATTTTGACCGCCCTTTTCAGCGTCCCGTTTATAATAGCCTTTCTGCGCAAGAAGAAATTTACCGACAGCACTTTTTGAAATCTTTTATAAAATTAAAATAACAAAAGCGAAAAATCCAAAAATATTTAAACGGGCTCCCGCCTTGATGCGACGGGAGCCTGTTCTTTTTTAAAACAGAACGTCGGCGCCCCTCGGTATTTTTAATATTTTTTGTAGGATAGATTCGACTTTAACCGATTTTTAAATCCGAATTTATTTATTTTTCTCTTTTTTTATCTATTTTTAAACATATTTTTTAATTTTTAAACTCACTCTCATTGACAATTTGTTTTCTTTGCTGTATCATATAAATATAAATATATTTAAATAAAAGCAAATATATTTAAACAGACCAATTTTATTTTTTATACAAGGAAAGGAATACATAAAATGAAAACATGTCCGAATTGTCAGGCTCAGCTTGACGACGCCGCGATGTTCTGCACAAACTGCGGAACAAGATTTAACGCTCAGGGGCAAAACACGCAGAACCAGAATCAGAACCAGTTCAACGGTCAGTACGGAGCTCAGCAGCAGCAGTTCGCGCAGGCTCCCGCCTACGACGCATACGACCACACGGCGGAATTTTCTCCCAAGGATATTTCCGATAACAAGGTAATGTCGATGATCGTATATCTCATGGGCTGGATAGGAATTATCATCGCTCTTCTCGGGAGCCACAACTCTCCCTATACGGCGTTCCACGTCCGTCAGGCTCTGAAATTCGAGGTGGTAAGCGCGCTTATGCTCATATGCACCGCCCTTCTTTTCTGGACAATTATCGTTCCCATCGCATACGCCGTAATGTCCATAGTATTCTTCGTAATCAAAATCATATGCTTCTTCCAGATTTGCTCGGGAAAAGCGAAGGAGCCCGCAATAATCAGAAGCCTCGGCTTCCTCAAATAATTTTTGAAATTTGAGTTTTAAATTCTAATCGGTTTTCAAAAAATCCGAAAACCGAAAATCAGATTTATAAATCGGATTTATAAATTAAGTAAATCAAGTAAGGAGACACGTCATGTTTTGCTCTAAATGCGGAATTGAAAACGCTGACGGAACGCAGTACTGCAAAAATTGCGGAGCTCCCCTCAAGGCGCCGGGCGCTTCGGGGCCCGCTCCCGACGGGCAGAATTTCATGCAGAACGGCGCTCCGTACTTCAACGTTGCCCCCCCGCCGATGCTCTCGCCTGCGGCAGTCGCCGTCAAAAGAGTCTGCTCGTCCCCCGCGGCGCTCGTCGCGATTGTGGCGTATACGCTCGGCGTAATTGTTCAGTTTATCACATCGTTTGTTAATTTTTCAAACACGAATTATTTATACATTTTCCTGAGAAGATACGGCCTTGATTTCGGTGAGCTCGAGGAGTACATTCAGCGCTTATCGAGCACAAGTCTTGTGAGCGCGATTATCGGAATCATACCGTCTGTTCTTATAGCGGTAGGGCTTTGGCTCGCTTATACGTCCGCCGCTCAAAAAGGCGTGATTAAGACCGCCGGAATTACCCTTATCAAGGTTATTCTGATTATAACCCTTGTTTTCCTCTGCATAATTTTCTCCTTCGCTCTTATCGTTCTCATTGTAGCGGCGGGGGCTGCGGGAGAATATTTCGGAAGCGAAGGGGGAGCTGCGGTCGCGGTTGTGCTTGTAGTATTTTTGGTAGTCGCGGTGCTGACGATTCTGTTTTACGCCAAGGCAATACAGACGTCAAACGCGGTGAGCCGCACTCTAAGATTCGGCGCGCCGTCAAACAAGGCGTCGTCCTTCCTTGCGGTCGCGGCGATAGTGATTGGAGTTTTCGACTTTATCGGCGCGTTTTTGCCTATGGCAATTTTCAACGGCTCTTTCGACGCTCTCAGCTTCATTTCCTCTCTGATTTCCGCAGTGTCATTCATAACCTTCGGTGTGTTTGTATTCATGTACCGCGGCGCGATGAACGCGCTGACCGTACCCGTTTCACACGCTCCGGCAAATTTCGGATACGCTCCGAATCAGCCGCCTTACGGGTTCCCGCCGCAGAACGGGTATAACGCTCCGAACGGCGCAAACGGTGCTTACAACGGCGCTCAGCAGTATTCTGCGCCGAGCGACGTCCCGCCGCAAAACAACGGCGAAAACGGATAATCCTGCCGCTTTGCAAAAAACAAAAAGCATATTCAAGACAAAAACGCTTTGGGTGTTGAATACGCCCAAGGCGTTTTTTTCGCGCCGCGCGGGAGCGAAAAAGTGAAAATCGAAAAAACGAAAAGAAGAAAAATATGGAGAGATCGTATTTACTTTTTTAAAATGATATTGTATTATTTATACGGTATATAAGAAACGGAGGGTAGCGCGATATGAGAGCGATATACAACGACTGTACCGATCCTTATTTTAACCTTGCCGCTGAGCAGTTCCTGATTGAGGGCTACACTGCGTCGGAGGACGTTTTCATGCTGTGGAGGAACTCTCCGTCAATCATAATAGGCAAAAATCAGAACACGTGGGCAGAAATCAACGAGGAGTACGTGAGGGAAAACGGCATCAAGGTCGCGCGTCGGCTCACGGGCGGCGGCGCCGTTTACCACGACCTCGGGAATATAAATTTTTCCTTTGTCACAAGCCACAGCGGCAGCTCGCGGCTGAATTTTGAAAGGTTCGGGCTGCCTGTCATCGGGGCGCTGCACAAAATGGGAATCGACGCCGTTCTCGACGGGAGAAACGATATTACGGCATACGGATATAAAATATCGGGCAACGCGCAGTGCGTGACAAATTCCAAAAGCGGCGTGAGAACGGTTCTTCACCACGGAACGTTGCTCTTTGACGCCGACCTCGGCGCTCTTTCGCGCGCGCTGAGAGTGAGCGAAAAGAAAATTTCTGCAAAGGGAGTAAAGAGCGTGCGCTCGAGGGTAAAGAACATTTCCGAGTTTGAATGCTATATAGGCGAAAGGAGCGCCGAGGGCTTTATGGCGGCGATGTTTGGCGAGCTCTCGGGGCGCGCGCCCGAGAAATTCACGCCGAGTGAAATTTCCGAAATAGAAAAAATACGCGACGTAAAGTTTGCCCTTTGGGAATGGAACTACGGCGCATCTCCCATTTTCGGGATAAAAAAAGAGAAGAGATTTCCTATCGGGACTCTGAGCGCCGATATCGAGTGCGAAAACGGCAAAATCAGCGAAATAAAAATTTTCGGCGATTTTTTCGGGAACACCGATAAATCCGAGCTTGAAAATCTCCTCTGCGGCGTGAAGTACGAGAGATCCGAGGTTAAAAGAGTACTCTCGGAAAACAGCGGTATGGTCTGCGACGTTATTTTCGGCGCCGACGCCGAGGACGTCGCGTCGCTTCTTTTTGACGATTGACCGTGTCCGATTTGAGAAAATACCGAAAATACTGCAATAAATTATAAATTTTAAGTTATAAGAATAAGTTATAAGAAAGAGAGAAGCGGCAAATGAGCGCGGGTCTTTACGGGGAAATTGCAGGGGTGTACGACCTTTTAAATTCGCATATCGACTATTCAAAGTGGGCTGACTATATTGAGCGCGTAATTGAAAAATTCAAAAAAGCGCCGACAAAGCTGATGCTCGACCTCGGCTGCGGTACAGGCAGAATGACGTTTGAAATGCGCCGCCGCGGCTACGATATGACAGGCGTTGACATCAGCCCCGAAATGCTTTCGGAGGCGTCGGAAAGAGCGCTCGCCGAGGGCGCGCGCGACATACTGTGGCTCTGTCAGGACATGTGCTCGTTCGAGCTGTACGGAACGGTCGACACTGTCGTATGCTGTCTTGATTCGCTGAATCACCTGACAAAAAGCGGAGAGCTTGAAAGGTGCTTTAAAACTGTACACAACTATCTTGTCCCCGACGGGCTGTTTATTTTCGATATGAATACTCCGTACAAGTTTGAAAAAGTCTACGCCGAAAGGGACTATATTCTCGAGTGCGACGGGCTGCTTGCCGCGTGGCAGAACGAATATAACAAAAAGAGCAGGATATGCGATTTTTACATAAGCGTGTTTTCCGAAAGGTCGGACGGCTCCTATTCGAGGGAGGACTGCGTCCAGCGCGAGAGGTGTTATTCCGAAAGGTACGTAAAGGGGCTTCTTGCAAAGTGCGGCTTTGAGCTGCTGTCGTTCAGCGGAGATTACGGCTTTGACGCTCCGAAAAGCGACGATGAAAGATGGTACGTCTGCGCGCGCTGTATAAAATGAGGCGGCGGATATTACGACCATACCGTAAAGCGCGGCTCGACGCGCTCGTCTTAAACTTGCGATTTTTATTTTAAATCAGGGATTTACAGAAAATTCCAAACGAAAAAACGGAAAAATAAAAATCAAAAAAGTATTGACAATCCAAGCGAGGTGTGATATACTGTTTAAGCTGCACGTGAAAGCAGCGGCGACGGAAGCATAGCTCAGTTGGGAGAGCACCTGCCTTACAAGCAGAGGG
>CANRNZ010000111.1 GCA_947632135.1 uncultured Clostridia bacterium | reverse complement strand
TTTTTATATCTTAATCGAGCCGCAATCCGACTTCCTATCGTATTGCGGCTCGCTTGGAGCGGATTACGGGGCTCGAACCCGCCACCTCGACCTTGGCAAGGTCGCGCTCTACCAAATGAGCTAAATCCGCTTATGGTGCCTCCGGTCGGAATCGAACCAACGACACGAGGATTTTCAGTCCTCTGCTCTACCAACTGAGCTACAAAGGCATCTTTGGCGACCCGGATGGGACTCGAACCCACGACCTCTAGCGTGACAGGCTAGCGTTCTAACCAACTGAACTACCGGGCCATTCCTTTCGATGAAAGATGAAAATTGATGAAATTTGGTGGAATTTGGTGGAAACAATAGGGCTCGAACCTATGACCCCCTGCTTGTAAGGCAGGTGCTCTCCCAACTGAGCTATGCTTCCGTAAGGCAGACGACAAAACCTTTTAAGACTTTAAAGCTTTGTAAGCTTCCAAAGCCATATAAGTATACCACGCCGATTTTCCGTTGTCAATAGTTTTTTTGGCCTTTTTATTTTCGAAAACAGTCCCGCGCAAAGCCGCAAAGCGGCTTTGCGCGAATTATTGTAAATTATAAATTATAATAAATTTCCCGAAGCTTCGGATTTATTTAATTCCGCGTCAGCGTGAATTCTTATCGAGCTCGCGCTTTACTTCTTCCTTAACCTCTTCAATGCTCATGCCGTGCCGAGCCGCGGCGGCGGCGACATCGGAGTATTCGTATTTCGCTCTGACGACACCGTACCCCTCGGATATTTTCTCCCTTATTTCCCCGAGAGGAGTGCTCAGAGTTTTTATTTTCCTGTCAAGCACATATCTGTTTTTTCTGCACTCCCTTACGCCTATCGTCGTCGTGTATTTGAAGATTGCGCGGACAATTCTTTCCCGCGCTGCCTCATCGCATATCACGCACACAAGAGTCCCCGGGCGGGATTTTTTCATTCCCGCGGGCAGAGTGAAAACCTCGAGCGCTCCCGACTCGAAAAGGCGCTCCTCGGCAAAGCCGATCTCCTCCGCCGTCATGTCGTCCACGTTGAACGACAGCTCGACGACGCTGTCCGTTTTATTGCCGTTTTGACCGCTTGAAAAATCGGCTCTTTCGTATTTTTCGTATTTTTCGCCTATCACTGCGCGAACGCAGTTTGCCCTTTCATAGTCCCGCCTGCCCATTCCGTAACCGACGGCGTTTGCCGTCATCTCGGGCATGGGAGCAAAGCGGGTGACAAAATACTTCAAAAGAGCCGCCCCCGTCGGGGTGCAAAGCTCGCCTTTTATATTATCGGAGTATATCGGGATTCCTTTTAATATCAGAGCCGCGGCGGGCGCGGGAACAGGCAGCTCTCCGTGCGCGCACCTGACGTGACCGCTGCCGACGTTTATCGGAGAGGCGACGACCTCGTCGGGCGACAGCGCGTCCATCAGAAAGCAGACAGACGCGATATCGGCGACGGCGTCCAGCGTTCCGACCTCGTGAAAATGTATGTCGCTCACGGGCACGCCGTGTACGCGGCTTTCGGCGTCGGCAATTATCCCGTACACCGCGAGAATGTCCTTCTTTATCTTTTCGGAAACGTTAAGCGAGTTTATTATATCCTCTATCTCGCGCATTCCGCGATGAACATGGGCGCGAGAATGAGCGTGTTCGTGCTCATGCTCGTGTTCATGCCCGTGCTCATGCTCATGCTCGTGCTCGTGTGTATGCTCATGAACATGAGCGTGCATACTTTCATCTTCCTCGACTCCTTTCACGGTGAGCGAAACATGAGTTCCGACAATTCCGCACTTTGAGCACTTTTCCCTTTTTATTTCAACTCCCGGTATTCCGAGAGAGTTGAGACGGCAAAATACTTCGTCGGGCGCGGGAAGAAGCTCCGAAAGAGCTCCCGTCAGCATGTCTCCCGCGGCGCCCATTCCGCAGTCAATGTACAGCGTTTTCATTTTTTCTGTTTTTTCTCCTTATTTTGCTCCTGATTTTGCTCCTTATTTTGCTCCTTATTCTTGCTTCTTATTTTTCTCCTTATGGTTTATCATACTCGCAAGATACCCCGCGCCGAAGCCGTTGTCGATGTTTACGACGGAAACTCCTGCGGCGCAGGAATTCAGCATCGAGAGCAGAGCCGCAAGCCCATTGAAGGACGCTCCGTATCCGACGCTTGTCGGGACGGCGATGACCGGGCAGTCGGCAAGCCCGCCGATAACGCTCGCGAGCGCGCCCTCCATTCCCGCGACGGCAATAATCACACCGGCGCTCATAATTTCTTCCTTGTGGGAAAGCAGTCTGTGAAGCCCCGCGACGCCGACGTCGTACAGCCGTGTCACGCGGTTTGCGAGAAACTCAGCCGTAAGCGCGGCCTCCTCCGCAACGGGAATATCGCTCGTGCCTCCTGTTGCGACGACGATTTCCCCGCAGCATTCGGGCTCCGGCATGCCGCCGACTATCGCGATACGCGCGTCGGGGTAGTAGAGCGCGTTATGCTCCTTTTCTATTTCGGCGGCGCTCTTTTCGGAAAGCCTTGTTATAAGGATATTCTCCTGACCGTTTTTTTTCATGGAGCGTATTATGCCCGATATCTGCTCCGCGGTTTTTCCCGCGCCGTATATGACCTCGGGCGCGCCGTTTCTTATTTTGCGGTGCAAATCCACCTTTGCGTAACCGAGCTCGTCAAACGGTTGTGTCTTCAGGCGAATGAGCGCCTCGTCCACCGAAACGGAGCCGTTTTTAACAGACTCCAAAATCTTCTTTGTTTCATTTTGCATTTCATCTCTCCAAACGGACCAAACGGACCAGACGGACCAAACGAAAGAAAGCGGCTTTGCATATCGAGCCAAACCGCTTTCGACCTCAGTCGGTTTTTAGTCAATTTTAAGTCAAATTTCAGTCGGTTTTCAGTCGGTTTTCTTTCCGAAAAGCGCAGCTTTGACGGCGCCCTTCGGATCCTTCACCAAAAGAATAACAAGCCAGATGACAAGCCCGAGCGCGACCGCGGAAAGCCCGAGATAGAAATCATTAAGCATATCCGCCGGAGCCGGGGTAAAGTATTTTTCGTGAAGCTCCGCATACTCAAAGACTGCATCGACCAGCCACATCAGTGAAGCGCCCCAATACATAAGGCAAAGCACGCCGACCTTCATCTCGCTTTTCGGTGCGCCCTTATACCATATAACCGTGCAGATAACGGCGGCGAAAACGGCAGTAAGCAACGTCATTTTACGCCCCCGCCCTCAGCCTTCGGCGGACAGCGCTTTTTTTAGCGCTTCTTTTTGTTCTATTTGTTCTTTTTGTTCTTTTTTCTGCGCCTTTTTTTCAATCACAGAGCATACGGCAAGCATACCCGCCCAAACGGCTGTCACCAAAACCGCCATCAGTACGCCGACTGTCGCCATTTCATGCAGCATCTCCGCCGCATCGGCAGGATTGGACGCAGCCGTAAGGAACGGAAACCACGGCACGACCTCTCCGTGCCAGACGTGCTCAAACGCCAAAAGAACCGAGCCGCCCCAAAGCATTTTATTCAGCCAGCCGAGCTTTCTGGAAAAAGGAATCTTCTCCGCTTCCAAGGGCTCCGCGCCGTCAAGCCGTGCTTTTGCGGACTCAGAGCTTGCCTCTTTAGATTTTGCCGCCCTTGCGGCGATTGTGGTAATTACGGCTTCAGCCGCAGGAACAATAAAACATGCCATCGTATCATCCTCCCGAAATATAAAAAATATTTTTATAATCCGTATGCCGAATAAAAAGGCATACGCCCCTCTCTTCAGAGAAAGCGCATACCTTCATGATACGCTGTTTAAACTTAAAACTTAAAAAATCTTCAAAGCGCTTCTGCGCCGACTGTCGGCTTCTGCCGAACCTTTTTTATGTATATATTATAGCGCGCCCGCGCGGTTTTGTCAAGACGCCCCGCACAGCTTTTGCACTTCGGCAACGGCATTTTGTATCAGCTCCGCCGTGCTTGCCTTTTCCGTCCCCGCTATGATATTGTCGCAATGGCTGAACGGGATAAGTATGCGCTTCGCGCCGCTCTGCGCCACTGCGAGAGCCATTTTCGGCGTGACCTCGCCGAGAAGAGAGTCCGCTATTACTATTCCGATCGGCCCGACTATTATGTCCGCCTTTCGGCACCCGACGGCGACCGCGTTTTCGCCCGTCGCCGCCTCGTCGGCGCCCGCCCTCAGCATTGCGAGCGTCGCGGCGCTGTTCGTGCCGACGGCGGTTATTATCGTATTTTCAGACAAATCCTGTTTTATCGCGGAGACGAGCTGGCGCCCGACGCCGCCTCCCTGAGCGTCAATTACAAGTATTCTGACAGGAGCCATTTCAGCCTCACTTCTGCCGATTGAATTTTTATAAGAAATTTTTCGGCATCGTATTTGTATTGCTGTTAAAATAATATCATATTTTTAAAATATTTTCAATTCTTTTATTCTTTTATTTTTTTATTCGGAGTAATTTCGGATTATTCGGAGAAAAATTAAAATACTTAAATACAGTATTACAAGATTTACTCTTTATCAATAAAATTCCCCAAAATGCTCCCCGAAAAAACACGTTTTCGCCGTTTGTGTCGGCGTTTTTAATAAAAAATGCCCTCTCGGGCGAAATTTTCAAAAAAAAGTGGAAAATGCCGCGGATTTACTGTATAATATATCTTGGTGTAAGGTGAGGTGAGTCGAACCTTAAACCGGTGAATTTTTGTCTGACCGACAGAGGACATAGGAAGTTTATGAGTATTTTTAATTTGATAACGCTTTTGGGCGGACTTGCGATGTTCCTTTACGGAATGCGAATCATGGGAGACGGCTTGAAGGAAAGCTCGTCGGGGCCGCTGAAAAAAGCGCTCGAACAACTCACAAGTACGCGTCTGAAATCGTTCCTGCTCGGATTCGTTATGACCGCCGTTATCCAATCCTCAACGGCGACCATCGTCATAACGTCGGGGCTTGTCGGCGCCGGTATCATTTCACTGAGACAGTCTCTCGGTATTATCATCGGAGCCAACGTCGGTACCACGGTAACGGGACAAATCATAAGACTGCTCGACATCAACTCGACGGGAACGTCGTTTTTGCAGATATTCAAGCCGTCGACCCTCGCGCCCGTAGCTCTCGTTATAGGAATAATCCTTATAATGGGGCTGAAATCGAAAAACTCGGGAAAAATCGGTCAAATAGTTATAGGGTTCGGCATACTGTTCTCGGGACTGCTCAACATGACCGACGCCGTCGACTCGCTCGCGGAGAGCGGAATAATTGAAAGCCTGTTCGCGGTCCTCGGAAACAACCCGTTTATAGGTTACGTCATCGGCGCGGGAGTGGCGTTCGTGCTCCAGAGCTCCTCCGCCAGTATCGGTATCCTTCAGGCGTTTTCAATGTCCGGCGCGCTATCCTTCGGCGCGATTTACGCCGTGCTTGTCGGTATTTACCTCGGCGACTGCGTGACGACGGCGATTGTGTGCAACATCGGCGCAAAGCCGAACGCCAAGCGCGTCGGTATAGTAAATATCCTGTTCAACCTCAGCAAATCTGCGCTTATTCTTATCGCGGTCACCGTTATTCATAAATTAGGCTTCCTCGACGGCTTTTGGGACAAGGCGATATACTCCGGCGGAATCGCAAACACGAATACAATCTTCAATCTCGCCTGCGCGGTACTGCTGTTCCCCGCCCTCGGCCTGTTTGAAAAGCTCAGCTACAAGCTTGTAAAGGAAAAGAAAAACGCCGAGAGCGGAAAATACGACGAGCTGCTCGACGCGCTCAGCCCCGTATTTTTCAGCACTCCCGCAATCGCCTTCGGACGCTGCTATGACGCGCTTTGCGTCGTATTCGACATGTCAAGACACAATATCGACCGCGCAATCGGAACTCTTTACACATACGACGAAAAGGCGGTCGCGCGGATAACGGAGGAAGAGAACTACATTGACGCAATGACCGACAGGCTGAGCAACTATCTCGTTCAGCTCTCGTCTCACATTTCCGACGCCGAGCACTCTGAGATGATGAATCACTACTACTCGGCGGTCACGGAGTTTGAAAGGCTCAACGACCACGCGGTAAACATAACGGAGATAGCTACTCTCTTGAACGACAATCAGGCGACGTTTTCAAGCTACGCTCTCACGGAAATACACGTAATGCACGAGCTGATTGACACGATACTCAGCCACAGCGAGAAAGCTTTCAAGGAAAAGGACATAGAAGCCGCGCGCCACATCGAGCCGCTTGAGGAGGTAGTCGACGACCTTGTCAACGCGTTTAAGGAAAACCACCTTGCGCGTCTCAAAAACGGCGACTGCCAGATACTCACGGGGACGGAGTTTTTGAATCTTCTCTCCGAGGTCGAAAGAATATCCGACGTGTGCTCCAACATCGGGGTCGCGACGATAGCGAGAATGACCCCGGGCATAAAGCACCAGGTTCACGAATATATATCCACGCTCCACACGGGTGTCGACGACAGGTTCAACAGCGAGTACCGAGACGCGCACGACAAGTATTTCGGCCTGCTTGAGGAGAGGCTCAGTCAGAGCGGCGACGTCGGCGCGGCGGATTCGGACGTCGGCAATTTGGAAGTGTCGCATTAACTTCGAAGCTCGCACAGACACATCACAAAAGTTTTGGTCAAGCTTGCCCTTGGGGTCCCCGCAAAAGCTTTGCTTTTGTGGGGAGTGGCTCAAAAAGCTTGCGGGGTTCGGGGCGGCGCCCCGATGATTGGCGTTTCTTTTGCAGCTTTTCTTTGCGCCGATTGCGTCAAAGAAAAGCGTCAGTGAAGTTAGTTTCTGTAAAAATCGGAGGCTGAATAGCCCCCGAAAAAATTTTTAAACACTTCTTAACTAAAATCGGGGGTTATTCAGCCCCCGAAATTTTTATCTTTAAAGTTTTTTAAACCCCTCCGTCGGCAAAGCCGACACCTCCCCTTTCAGGGGAGGCTCTTGAAGTCGGCGCCTCGCCACTTTATACAGCGCTAACCGACAGACGCTTTTTCTTGACTCAAAAGCCGAGGAAAAAGCTTTGCAAAAAAGAACGCGTAAAGTCGGGGCGCCGTCCCGAACTCCGCAAGCTTAGAGCCACTCCCCACAAAAGCAAAGCTTTTGTGGGGGCCCCAAGGGCAAGGTGGACCAAAACTTTTGTGTTGGGTCTGTGC
>CANRNZ010000110.1 GCA_947632135.1 uncultured Clostridia bacterium | reverse complement strand
CGTTGAACTTGCCGACTTGTTTGATACATCGGTGGACGTCCTGCTCGGCTATAATGTGAAAAGCAACAAGCAGGCCGACACGGTCGCACGTCTCAGGGAGTGTTTGCAAAACAGGGATACAAACGGACTTGCCGAGGCAGAAAAGGCGCTGCTGCGCTATCCAAACTGCTTTGACGTCGTGTATCAAAGCGCGAAGCTCTACTACCTTTTTGGGCTGATGAGCAGCGAGAAGCCCCTGCTTCGGCGTTCCACCGAACTGATGGAGCGCGCGACCCTTTTGCTTGGACAGAATACAGATCCACAAATAGGCGAGCTTTCCATTGCCTATGACTTAGCAGGCGCGTATTCCGGGCTTGGCGAAGAAGAAAAAGCCCTGGATTTACTAAAGAAGAACAATCCCCGCGGCATCTACGATGACGTAATCGGTCATACACTGGCGGCCTTCTGCAGCCGTCCCGAGGAGGCGGCGGAGTATCTCTCAACGGCGCTTGTTTCAGTATCGGAAACGCTGATACGGATTGCCAACGGCTTTCTGAACGTGTACCTCAAGCGGGACGACTATGCCTCCTGCGCTTCGATTCTCAAGCTGGCGCTGGACTTTTTCGCGGGTCTGAAATCTGACGGAAAAAGCAATATGTTTGACAAGGCCTGTGTGAGTTTCCTTATTTGTCTTGCCCATGCGCAGCTGAAGACGGGAAAATCGGACGACGCACGCGCTTCCCTGTCGGCGGCTGAAAAACTGGCGGAGGAATTTGACCGTGAGCCCGACTATTCCGCGGGCAGCCTTCGCTTCATAATCACTGTCAAACAGCATGTAGCCTTCGATACCTTGGGCAGCACCGCTGCAAAAACTGCCGTCAAAACGTTAAAATCTCTGGAAAACGAATCTCTCAGCCGTTTGTGGGAGGAGATTACAAATGAAATTACAAACGAAGAATAAAAAAAATAAGAAAAATAAGACATTGCGCAGAGAATATATTTCCACGTTTTTCAGAGGGAATAAATCGGCGTATTGCGCCATGCTCCTTACTTCCGTCTTGTTCAGCGCGCTGAATCTGGCGGCGGCATGGCTCATTCAGCAGCTTGTCGACAATGTATCCGGCGAACCGGGCGCGTTGTCCCTCAGTACTCTTGCTGTACTGACAGCCGCCATTATACTCTTAATCATACCAATCAAGGGACTTCAGTATTGGGCGCAGCCGCGGTTTATGAAAAAAGCGCTGTCACAGTTCAAAAGCTTCGCTTTCCGAAAGCTGACACGTAAGAATATCGCATCCTTTCAGAGCGAGTCCGCGAGCGCATACATCTCCGCGTTTTCAAACGATTTGACCTTCGTTGAGACAAACTATCTTGAAAAGCAGTATGTCCTTGTTTTCAATATTGTCTGGGCGGCGGGCGCTGTGGTTCTGATGCTGCTGTACAGCCCGCCCCTTGCCGCCGTTGCCGTCGTCCTGTGCGCCCTGCCGCTTTTCGCCTCAATGCGGGAGAGCGCGCGTATGGAGAGAGCGGAGAAGGCCGTATCGGAGAAGAACGGCGAGTTTACCGCATCTCTCAAGGACATCCTCGGCGGCTTCTCCGTAATAAAAAGCTTCCGCGCGGAGAATGCCGCCGTCAGCCTTTTGGAGAAAGACAGCTCAGCGGTGGAAGCCGCCAAATGCAGGAAGCGTAAGATATGCGTTCTTCTCGGAATGATAGGCGGCATTGCGGAATTTTCCGCTCAGATGGGGACGTTTCTCGCCGGCGCGGTGCTGGCGTATCTCGGCTTAGGCATTACGCCGGGCATCCTGTTTGTTTTTATGGACCTGACCGGCGCTGTAATAACTGTCGTCGGCCAAATGCCGGAGCTGTCGTCATCAAGGCGCGCGGCGCTCGGCCTCGTTGACAAAATGGCGCAAACGTTAGAGTTAAACGTCCGCGACGAGGGAAAAGACATTCCTGGCCGTTTGGAAAACGGCATTTCGATACACAACCTGTGCTTCGGCTATGAGCGGGACAATGAGATACTGCGCGGCATCAATATAACCTTTGAGGCGGGAAAAAGCTATGCCGTTGTCGGCAACTCGGGCAGTGGGAAATCTACGCTCCTGAAGCTTCTTATGTCGTCGCGGCACGATTACAAGGGAGCGATATACTGCGACAACGCAGAGCTTAGGGAAATCAGCAGTAAGTCACTCTATGAGCTGATTTCCATGGTCGAGCAGAATGTGTTTGACGCTTCAATTCGCGACAACATTACGATGTTCCGAGACTTTCCGAGCGCCGATGTGGACAGGGCAATCGAGCTTTCGGGGCTGTCGCGGCTCATAAACGAGCGCGGCGGGGATTATCTGTGCGGAGAGAACGGCAAGAACCTGTCAGGCGGCGAGAAGCAGCGCATCGCCATTGCCAGGAGCCTGCTTCAAAAATCATCTGTTTTGCTTGCCGACGAAGTGACCGCGTCCCTTGACGCCGAGACAGCGTATCAAGTGACCGGCGATATATTGAAATTAGATGGCATCACTCGCATCGTCGTAACTCACTCCTTGACAGAATCGCTCCTGAGGCAGTATGACGGCATCATTGTTTTAAAGGACGGACACATCGTCGAGTCGGGAGTGTTTGACGATTTGATGGACAAAAAAGGCTATTTCTTTGCGCTTTATACAGTAGCGCAGTGAACAATGATTTGAAAAACGCGCATAAGATGTATCAAATCCCCGCCCTGACGCAACGCCGTCATTACTTTTCAAACGCAATCAGGGTTTTCGTCTTTTTTTGAATACAACAATACAACAAAATCGCATTTCTCGAAATACGGCTGATTTGTAAAGTCACATGTTCCGTCCGTATACTTTTTCGCTCATACACTTTATTTGCGGCATCTGTTGTGATATAATTATAACAATATAGCAAAACTTACCGCAAAACCTTTGAGAAACATATTTATCAAAACGTACTAATTGCATTTAATTGGAGGTAATCGGTCGTATGGATAATAAAATGACTATTCTCGCTCAAAATAACATTATGGCGCATTTTGAAAAAACAGATGATATATTAAAAGATATGTGCGGCATCATCGAGTCCGCACGAAACACCGCGTATCAGGCGGTCAACACCGCTCTTGTCCAGCGGAATTGGCTGCTCGGCTATCGAATTGCAGAAGAAGAGCTTGGCGGCGAAGAAAGAGCGGAATACGGGACGGAAGTAATCAAAAAGCTTTCAAAATCATTGACGGATGAGTACGGAAGAGGTTTTACGAAAACAAATCTGTATAGCTTTTATTCATTTTATAAAGCTTATCCTAACATTTTCCACTCAGCGAGTGGAAAATCTGCTCCACTGCTTTCATGGACACATTACCGCGTGCTTTTACAGGTCGAAGACAAAGAAGCCCGTGATTGGTACGCAAAGGAGGCGGCGGAGCAAACTTGGAGCGTGCGCACCTTACAGCGCAACATCAGCTCGCAGTATTATTACCGTTTGCTGAAATCGCAGAACAAAGCGCCGGTGGAACGGGAAATGAAAGAGCTTACCGCACCCTATCAGGCGGACAAGTTGGAATTTATCAAAAACCCGGTGATCGCCGAATTCCTCGGTATGGCGCAGGACGCTTCCTTTACCGAAACGAAGCTGAAAGCGAGTATCATCTCCAATCTGCAAAAATTCCTCATGGAACTCGGCAAGGGTTACGCCTTTGTCGCAAGACAGCAGCATATCCATACCGAAAAAGAGGACTATTTCATCGACCTCGTTTTCTACAATTATATTCTCAAATGCTTCGTACTCATCGACTTGAAAACGAGCAAGATCACCCATCAGGACGTGGGGCAGATGGATATGTATATTCGAATGTACGATGAACTGAAACGAAGCGAGGGCGACAACCCGACCATCGGCATCGTCCTCTGCTCCGACACCGACGAGGATATTGCAAAGTATTCCGTCCTGCACGGAAACGAACAGTTATTTGCCTCCAAATACAAGCTGTATCTGCCGACCGAGGAAGAACTGCGGGCAGAGATCGAAACGCAGAAAGCGATTTTTTATCTGCAGCAGGGGGAAAAATAGGCGGCGGAAAGGGAAAAAGCCGACTTGCAGGAAGATTAATAAGCAGAGCGAAAATCCCATTGACAAAACGGCCTTACTTTGTTATAGTAAAAATATAGTAAAATACAGTAAAATCGGTAAATATTCTTGCCATACAAAATTCTGTCTGACTATCGGGAGGTACGGTTTTATGAACAGCGAAACTTATGACATAAATGTTATGCGGAATATTATTTTAGACAGTCAGCACCTGCTCGAAAAAAGCACCGACAGCATAGAAAATATTACGTCGGACATATGCGGGCTGCAATATGACCCGAATCCCACCATTCATCTGAACCAGTATATGGTGCTCTGGAACAGGAAAAAGGATTTTAAAGCGGAAGAACTTGACACAGCCGCGTATAAGGAATTCAAAGTTACCGAGACGTGGACGTTTAAACGCAATATGTTTTTTGTACCGAGCAGTGAATATTCATTGTATCGTCATGCGACAAAAGGCGTATCGAGATGGGGAAGCACCGACGAGAGCTGGCTTCGCGACGGAGACTGCCCCGAGGTCAGAGAGGCGGAGAAGGAATTAAAGGAAAGACTGACCGATTCCGATGGGTTGACGCTGAATCAGATTTGGGAAAAATTAGGGCTCAGCTATGAATGGCATAAATACAGGAGAGAACACGACTATAATTATAATCTTCCCTTATTCCGCGCTTTTTACAGAATGTGCCGCAGAGGAGATTTTTTGACCTGCGGCAGAAATCCGGGGACATTCAGAGAACCGATCTATATTTTAAAGGAAAAAGCAGGCTTCTCCGATTGGATGAATGACCCCATCGACGAAAAAGAAGCCGTTAAATGTATGACTCAAAAGCTGATAGGCTCGTTCGGCATAACGGACCCGATTCATATTTCTCATATATACGGGTATAAGACAGCTGACATTCGGCCGATTTTCGATGAGCTTGAGGCCGAAAAGAAGATAATGAAGCTCCCGTATAAAATCGGGCGTAAATTTTACTATATAGACGCCTCCAAAATACCGCTTCTGAGTGAAAAAGCCGCCGAGAGCTCGGGCGAGGTTCGCCTTATATCGCCAATGGATACAATCGTAAGGGACAAGGCTTGGCTCGAAGCATTTTTCGATTACTCATTTACATTTGAATATTTCAAGAAAAAAGGAATGAAATGGCCCCTTTCAATCCTTGTGGGAAATCAATTTGTCGGTTACATAGATTGCAAAATGGATTGGAAGACCAAAAAGTTTATTATTAAAGAAAGAAATATATTCAATCCCGATTTTGCCGACTGCAAGGGCATTGACGCTTCAATCGAGGAGCTCGCCGCTTTCCACGAAGCAAAAGAAATCGTCGAAAAAATAAAAAAATAAAAACGAGCCTTTAAGGCAAGGAGTGTCGAACCGCCTCGGTTTTCGCCGACGTACAAGCCGCTTATCGGTATTTGGCGGAGGACACCCGGGAAAAGCCTCTGCTTGGGGTAAATTTCTTTATATTCAATGGTATAATGTTGAATCTCAAGTGGGCGACCGCGTGACAAATCGGGATTTATTGGAAAAGTGTATTATGAAAAAATTGCAAGTGTAATCATTGCAGTGGTAACATTGATATTGTGTTTTACATTATCTATCGCCATTTGTTGGTACACTTTGTACAAAGAAGGTATCCCCATGAATGAAAAAAATAAGAAAGCAATTCTATCCATAATATTCTTGATAATAGTGTCAGTGTTGCTTCTTGTGGGGTGCAGTCCTGCGTTTTCGGATTCCGCTGCTAATTCGGAGTGTCAAACAAGCGGACAAGCGGTATCTACACAAGACACAGAGCAATCCGGTAACGAAGAAAAGACCACCGCAAGTACTACTGAAGCGACGGACACCGCATTCGGCGAACTTCCGCGGGAAGTCGATGATATCGAAGCTCTGCTTGAACAAATGACAGTGCAGGAAAAAGTCGGGCAATTATTCATCATTCGCCCCGATTCATTGGATTCGTCACAGACTCCCGAACAAGTAAATGATTCATCAGCAACAGGCGTGACCGAACTTTCGGCAGCAATGACTGATATGTTGAAGAATTATCCCGTAGGCGGCATAGCAATGTTTGGAAAAAACATTGTTGATGAAGAACAGCTTATCACTTTCATTGCGTCTTTGCAAAATACAAGCTGCATTCCATTGCTGATTGCGGTTGATGAAGAAGGCGGATCTGTTGCACGACTTGCCAATCATGCTGCTTTTGATTTACCAAAGTACGAAAGCGCGGCATCGGTTGGCGCAACCGGGAAACAGTCGGAAGCCTTGTCTATGGGAAATACCATCGGCTCCTATTTGAATCGCTACGGATTCAATATGGACTTTGCTCCTGTTGCTGATGTGAATACAAATCCTGACAATACGGTTATTGGAAACCGTGCGTTCTCATCAAGCGGAAAAATCGCCGCAGAAATGGTAAACGCCATGGCACAGGGCCTAAAAGAGCAACAGATCATTCCGGTATTCAAACACTTTCCGGGACATGGCGATACAGCAGAAGACAGTCACAGCGGATTGGCGGTCAATTATAAAACCAAGGCAGAAATGGAAAACTGCGAATGGCTTCCTTATGAATCACTGACGGCTGCGGATTGTGTGATGGTCGGACATATTGCAACACCTAATATAACAGGAGATTTCACTCCTGCTACCATGTCTTCCGAAATTGTAAATACGATTTTGAGAAACCGGCTTGGCTTTGACGGCGTGGTTATTACAGATTCTTTGGAAATGAGGGCAATCACGAATGAATATGATGCGGGTGAAGCCGCAATAAAGGCGTTGGAAGCCGGATGCGATATTTTGCTTGGGCCGGAGAATTTTAAGGAAGCGTTTGAAGCAGTCGTAAATGCTGTCGAAAGTGGAACAATTAGTGAAGAACGCATAGATGAAAGCGTTTATCGAATTCTTTCGTTGAAGCAGAGATATGGACTGCTCACCTGACAGAAACATGAGAAAGTGATAGTTCCCACTGTCCCGGGATATAAAATATTCGGGAAGGGCCCGAAAGAACCTTGCCATCCGACATTTTCAGAAAATACTTTCAGATACTTTTTATTTTGACTGAGAAGAACCGTGGCGCACGAAAGGAATCCGCAAAATGCCCGTTAAAAACTTTCTCGTTTACTATTTGGTTGACGAGGA
>CANRNZ010000109.1 GCA_947632135.1 uncultured Clostridia bacterium | reverse complement strand
CTTTTCTTTGACGCAATCGGCGCAAAGAAAAGCTTCAAAAGAAACGCCAATCATCGGGGCGCCGCCCCGAACCCCGCAAGCTTTTGAAAAAGCTTGACCAAAACTTTCCGAACAAGTTCGTGCGAACTTTAAGTTCGCGCTCAGTCTATCCCGTCGGGCTTTACGCAGTCGGGAAGGTCTACCTCGCCAAGCTTCTTTACCTCAAATCCGTTGGCCTTGAATTCTTCATAGTCAAACGCCTCAAGCTCGTCATATGCCAGCTTGTGGAATTCATAAAAGTTCGGCCACCACTCGTATCCGTCGCCTAAATTGTGCTCGAGAAACAGCTCCGCCATCTGTATTCCGAGATTGTGGCCTATGTAGTGCCCGCCCATCGCAAGCACGTTGCAGTTGTTTCCCGTAATCGCCCTGAGCGCCGCGTGCGGACTCTCTACCACCGCCGCGTGTACGTGCGGACACTTGCTCGCCGCTATGTGTATTCCCATTCCCGTGCCGCAGAAAATGAGCGCCCTCTCAAACTCGCGCTCCGCTATCTTCGCTCCGACTTTGAGCCCTATGCGGTGGAACATTTCGGGATGCTCCTCGTCCTCCGTTTTTACCCCGATATCGGTCACGGTCCAACCCTTTGCCTCAAGGTGCGCCACGACGGCGTTTTTAAGCGCGACTCCCGCGAAGTCCGCCGCCACAAGAACCTGCTTGTCTTTTACGGTTTTCATTTTTTCCTCCTGCGCTTTATATTTTTTATATTTTTATATTAGCTTCCCTGCCGATTAGCTTGCCGTCGGCAAAGATTTTTTTGATATTATCACATATTATCACATATTATCACAATGATATTATCACAAATCGCGGCTCTTGTCAAATTTTTCGCGCTTTTTACTCTTTTTATTTTTAAATTTTTCACGCCGCATCTATTTTTATTATGCCGACCGTCGCGTCGTCGGGCCTGCGGCAGTGCTTCCTTGACTCCTCGACTATCCTCCTTGCTCCCTCGTCGGGCTCAATGCCGCTCGCGGCGCTGCCCGACACCAGCTCGTAAAACCAAAGGCTGTCCTCGCCGGGGAGAACCCCGTCCGAGAGCATTATGACGACGTCCCCCGCCTCAAGCTCAAAGCTGACCGATTTTGCCGACACCCCCCTCAGTATGCCGAGCGGCGCGGTATCGGTCTGTATGCGGAAAACCCTGCCCTTTCTCAAAACGAAGGACGGCGCGGCGCCGCTTTTCACAAAGGACGCGCCCCCGCTGTAGGGGTCTATTTTTATAAGGTCGACAGTCGAAAAGCACTCGATTCTTCTCTCTCTCGTAAAATTATTCAGCAGCTCGAGCGCCGTGTCGACGGGGCACCCCGCGCCGAGCATTTTTTCAAGAAACACGGACGATACCCTCGCCGTCAGCGCGGCGTCGCGCCCGCTGCCCATTCCGTCGCATATCAGCATGCAAGTCTCGCCGCGCTCACCGCTGAACGCGGAGATAACGTCGCCGTTCGCCTCGGGGTACGCCGCGCCCTCGCTGAACCTGCCGCACTTTACGTCAAAGCGCCTTCTGCACTCCATGAACATATTGAGCTTGTCGTAATCTATTGACATCTCGGGCTCCGTGAGCTTTATTCCGACAGCCCTCTCCGATATGCAGAGTATGTCCTTTGTTCCGTAGGAAAGGTCCTTTACAGAAAGGCCCCTTATAAAAATCTGCGGCCGCCGTTTCCCGTAGACGCTCACCGCCTCGCAAACGACCCCGTTTTTCAAAAGCTCCTCGGAAAGCCTTTTTGTCGCGCCGTCGTTTTTCTCCCACTCGGCGTCCCCCTCGCTTATGCTCTCGCGAATCATTTCGGCGATATCTCCGTAGTCCTTCGCTATAACGGACGTCCTGTCGCTCTTTACGGCATCCTCGAAAAACTTTCTGTACTCGCCGTTTATTTCCTTTGCGATTGAGTCTATTCTCGCGCAGCCGCGCCTCATTGCCTCGGGGAAGTCCCCGACGCTGACGCGCCCGCGCTCCTTCAGCGCGGCGGAGACCTTTTTTATGACCGCTCCGTTTGAGAAGCCCTCTCGCGCGTGGCAGATTTTTCTTCTTTGGCAGTCAATGCACGAGAGAGAAAACACCTCCTCGCAGATTGCGGCGCTCTCGGCGCTGCCGGGGACTCTCAGTCTTTCGGAGAGACCCTCGAATATTTTTGCCATGTGGCTCATTGCGTCGCTTATTTTTTTCAGCCTGTACGACGCGCCGTCCGAGCGCCCCGCGGCAAGAGTTTCCTCGCGCCTCTTTCTCTTTTTTTCAGACTGTGAAGAAATACTCGGGATAATATTTATCGTCTCCGGCAGAACCTTAAAGCACACGACGGGATAAAAAATCGCGGCGGCAAGGAGTATCTCGGGCATTACCGAGGAAAACGCGGCAATCCCGTCGGCATAAATCGCCCAGCTTATCGCGATAAAAGCGGAGCAGACAGACGCCGCCCCCACCGAAAACGACGAGAGCGCGCCGCACGCGGCTCCCCCGAGCGCGTACATTGCGCAAAAGGCTGGAGACTGCGCCATTCCGACAAACAGCCCGTACAGCGCGCCGTCGTAACACCCCGAGGAATATCCGACGTAGAGAGACGAGAGAAAGCCGAGCGCGGCGGCGATATTCATTGTACCGAGAGTGAGCGGCGAGAGCGCGAGGAACAGCGCGTACGCCCCCGCCATAACTCCCATTTTTCTGAGGGACGGAGAAAACGTGTCCTCAAGAACGGCGGAGAAGGCGAACGTGAAAAGAGGAATAAAAACGAGCCCGAGCGCGGCGGCGAATACGTCGTACCACAGATTCCCGCCCGTTATTATCCCGACAAAGCCGACTCCCGCCGCCGCGATAAGAGACGTCCAAAGCTTCGGCGAAACTCCGCTTGAAAAGGAGTTTTTTATGCCGAGGCACGCTTCGTGAAACGCTCTGTCTCCGACGGTGTCCGCGCCGCTCGTCTTGCGGTTTTTATATTTTAATATTTCACCTCCCGCGGGGCTCCTTCTCGTTTTGATTATGCCGAGGCTCCCCGCGGCAAGCCTTGCGGTAAACACCGCGCAGGAGGCGATTATGTACGTCACGGCGGAATTTCTGCCCATCCTGAAAGCTGCGGCGATTGTTCCGACAAGGGCCGCCAATGCGGTATGGAGGCTTTGCGCCGAGGCGACAAGGGAGACGCCGAACGGATAAACTCCCATCGCGGGGGACGCCGCCGCCGTTATAAACGCAAAGAGCGGATAGACGACAAGCGGCAAAAGCCTCTTTGCCTTTTTTGCGGCGCAGTCCTCCGCGCTTTTTACGTTTTCGAATTTTTCGAATTTTTCGAATTTTTCGGGATTTTTAAATTTATTGAATTTTTTGATTTCTTCTAATTCTTCTACTTCTTCTACTCCTTCGATTTCTTTAATTTCTTCTTTTTTAAATTCTTTAATGTCTCGGGCGAGCTTCGCTCTTTTCTCATTCCTCTCTCTTTCGTATTTTTCGTTTTTTTCTTCTCTTTCTTCGCCTATCCGCTTTGCCGCGCTCCTTTCTCCCGCGTTTTTCGCCTCTTTCGCGTCTTTTTCTTCTCTCGCGTTTTTCGCGCTCTTTCTTCCTCGCGCGAAAGACGCAAAAAGCGAAAACGGCGAGCTTTGTCCGATGTAAGCCGCTTTTTTGTCCATGATTTTGCCCTTTCTTTCTTTTTTAAATTATTTTAATTTTTTAAAATTTTTTTGCTTTTTTGCTTTTTTGCTTTTCTTTTACCGTGAGCCGATTTTTCCGTATTTTACTATTTGTATGCGAAAAGAAGGGTCGATTTTCCGCTGTTTCATTTTGAGTCATAAACGCTTCTTTTGAAAGGGCGTGGCGAATGTGAAAAAATTAAATTATTTCCCGCGCGTTTCGGGTAAATTCAAGGCGGGAAATACTCGGGAAAAAATTTTTACGCGACTTATTTTTTTGTTTTTAGTTTTCGTTTTTATTTTCGTTTTTTTGCGTTTTGAAATAAATTGAGATAAATTAAGATAAATCAAAGCCGTTTAAGAATATACAAACGGAAAAATAGTAAATTTTTCATGAATTTTTAAAAATAGCCTAAAAAATATAGAAATTACAAAAAAAATATGGTATACTTATCGTTACGATATATTAAATAACCGTATTATATCTTACAGCTTATAATTACAGCTTATAATTTCGGCACTGTAAGGTGAGGAGAGTCGTACCGCACCGCCTCACGCGGGCTCTTTTCGGTGATTTCACGATTGTCCTCGTCGCCTTGCGACAGCAAGGCTTCCTCGTCCGCACGCAAAATCCCTCGAAAATATCTCCACGTGAAGTGCCGAGGCAGTTTTCACCGAGCGGATTTGTGCTCGGGCAAGGAAAAACCCGAAGATAATACTGTACGTATTGTCAAGGGTTTTGACGACGCATGAGCGCGAAGACGTCGGCGAAAACCGATGCGGTTCGGCTCTCCTCACCTTAACGATATATCTGCCCACAAGAAATTTTTAAAATATTATAATTGGAGGTTCCAAAACACATGGCAAAGAAATTTGTTTATTTGTTTACCGAGGGTAACGGCAAAATGCGCGAGCTCCTCGGCGGTAAAGGCGCAAACCTTGCCGAGATGACTAACCTCGGTCTGCCCGTTCCTCAGGGCTTCACGATAACGACCGAAGCGTGCACTCAGTACTACGAGGACGGAAAGAAGATCAACGACGAGATTCAGGCCCAGATTATGGAGTACATCGAAAAGATGGAAAAGATAACGGGCAAAAAGTTCGGCGATAAGGAAAACCCGCTTCTCGTATCCGTCCGTTCGGGCGCGCGCGCTTCCATGCCCGGAATGATGGACACAATCCTCAACCTCGGACTTAACGAGGAGGTCGTAGAGGTCCTCGCCGCGAAATCGGGCAACCCCAGATGGGCATGGGACTGCTACAGAAGATTCATTCAGATGTATTCCGACGTCGTAATGGAGGTCGGCAAGAAATATTTCGAGCAGCTCATCGACAAGATGAAGAGCGAAAAGGGCGTAACTCAGGACGTCGAGCTCACCGCAGACGACCTCAAGGTCCTCGCGGAGCAGTTCAAGGCGGAGTATAAGGAAAAAATCGGAGAGGACTTCCCGACAGACCCGAAGGAACAGCTTATGGGCGCCGTCAAGGCGGTCTTCCGCTCGTGGGACAACCCCCGCGCAAACGTCTACCGCCGCGACAACGATATCCCCTATTCATGGGGTACTGCCGTAAACGTCCAGATGATGGCGTTCGGCAACATGGGCGACACGTCGGGTACCGGCGTCGCCTTCACGCGTGACCCCGCAACCGGCGAGAAGCACCTCATGGGCGAGTTTCTTATGAACGCTCAGGGCGAGGACGTCGTCGCGGGCGTTCGCACACCTCAGAAGATTGACCAACTCAAAGAGGTCATGCCCGAGGTGTACGAGCAGTTTGTGAAGATATGCAACACTCTTGAAAACCACTACAGAGACATGCAGGATATGGAGTTCACAATAGAGGACAGAAAGCTCTATATGCTCCAGACAAGAAACGGAAAGAGAACTGCGAAGGCGGCTCTCAAGATTGCATGCGACCTTGTCGAAGAGGGAATGATTTCAAAGGAAGAGGCCGTCCTCATGATAGACCCCAGAAACCTTGACACCCTTCTTCATCCCCAGTTCGACGCGAAGGCTCTCAAGGCTACTGCCCCCGTCGCAAAGGCTCTCGCGGCGTCTCCCGGAGCCGCCTGCGGTAAAATAGTATTCACTGCAGAGGACGCGAAGGAGTGGCACGAGAGAGGCGAGAAGGTCGTTCTCGTGCGTCTTGAGACATCTCCCGAGGACATCGAGGGAATGAAGGCCGCTCAGGGTATCCTCACCGTTCGCGGAGGAATGACCTCTCACGCGGCGGTCGTTGCCCGCGGTATGGGTACGTGCTGCGTTTCGGGCTGCTCCGAAATCAACATGGATGAGGAAAACAAGAAATTCACTCTCGCAGGCAAGGAGTACCACGAGGGAGACTACCTCTCAATCGACGGCTCCACCGGCAACATCTACGACGGCATTATCCCCACGGTCGACGCCGCAATCGTCGGCGAATTTGAGACTATAATGAACTGGGCGGACGAGTTCAGACGACTCAAGGTAAGAACAAACGCGGATACTCCGCGCGACGCCATGAAGGCTGCCGAGCTCGGCGCCGAGGGAATAGGCCTCTGCCGCACAGAGCACATGTTCTTTGAGACTGACAGAATCGCCGCATTCCGCGAGATGATATGCGCCGACACCGCGGAGGAGAGAGAGGCCGCTCTCGATAAGATTCTTCCCGTTCAGCAGGCGGACTTCGAGGCTCTCTATGAGGCAATGAAGGGTAACGCCGTCACAATCAGATTCCTTGACCCGCCGCTTCACGAGTTCGTTCCCACAGAGGAAGAGGACATCGGAAAGCTCGCGCAGGCTCAAGGCAAGTCCGTCGAGGATATCAAGGCAATAATCGCGTCTCTCCACGAGTTCAACCCGATGATGGGTCACCGCGGGGCCCGCCTTGCCGTAACGTATCCCGAAATCGCGCGTATGCAGACAAGAGCGGTCATTCGCGCGGCAATAAACGTTCAGAAGAAGCACGCCGACTGGAAGATAGTTCCCGAGATAATGATTCCTCTCATCGGCGAAATAAAGGAATTGAAGTACGTCAAGGATGTCGTCGTAAAGACAGCCGACGAGGAGATAGCAAACGCCGCCTCGAATCTTAAATATGAGGTCGGTACAATGATTGAGATTCCTCGCGCCGCTCTCACTGCGGACGAGATTGCAAAGGAGGCGGAGTTCTTCTGCTTCGGTACAAACGATTTGACGCAGATGACCTTCGGCTTCAGCCGCGACGACGCGGGCAAGTTCCTCGGCTCTTACTATGACGCGAAGATATTCGAGTCCGACCCGTTCGCAAAGCTTGACCAGACGGGCGTCGGCAAGCTTATGGAAATGGCTGTCGAGCTCGGAAAGAAGACCCGTCCCGAGCTTCACTGCGGTATCTGCGGCGAGCACGGCGGCGACCCGTCCTCCGTTGAATTCTGCCACAGAATAGGGCTTGACTACGTCTCCTGCTCACCCTTCAGAGTACCGATTGCAAGACTCGCCGCGGCGCAGGCAGCAATCAAGGACAAAAGAGGCTGAGTTCATTCGGTAACGTGATACCGAGCGACAACCGAAAAATAACAGAAAAACGACCCTGCGGATGAATTTCC
>CANRNZ010000108.1 GCA_947632135.1 uncultured Clostridia bacterium | reverse complement strand
GTAGCCCCCGCTCTCCGTAAGCTCGCTCTGCTCTGAGCATTTTCTTTTTATCTCTTCAAGGTATCCGATGACGCTCGCGCTCTTTTCAAAAAACGACGCGTCGGGGAATTTTATCTCCCGAAGACGGCTGTCAAGCTTTAAAAAATCAGACAGCCTTATGTCGCCGCGGTACATTTCTCTCGCGCGGTCGGGCAGGTTGTGCGCCTCGTCGATAAGAAAGACGTACCTCGCGCCGCTTTCGGATTCAAAATATCGTTTCAGGCATACTCTTGAATCGAATACGTAGTTGTAGTCGCAAACTATGACCTGACAGTATTCGCTGAGCTCAAGGGACAGCTCATACGGGCAAAGAGAGTATTTTTCGGCGGCGGCATTTATTTCGACCGATTCGTAAATCGCTCCTTTTTCAAGCAGCTCAAATATCGCGCGGTTTACTCGCTCGCGGTACTCGCCGAGCGCGCTCTCCGACAGCCTCGGGCAGCTTGGCGAGCACCTTTCGACGGTAAACGGATTCTTTTTATCCTTCGCGGGACAGCATCTGTCCTTTGCGCTTATGAGCACCGCGCGAAGCTCGGGGACGTGCCTGTTCATTCTTCCGAGAGCTTCGAGAGCGTTTTTTGCGGTCACGGTCTTTGCGGTCAGATAAAAAATCTTGTCGCAAAGGTCCGCCCCGAGCGCCTTTACCGAAGGGTAGAGAACGGACACGGTCTTTCCCGTTCCCGTCGGCGCGACGCAAAGCAGACGCTCGCATTTCTTAATGCGGCGGTAGACCTCGTTTATAAGCTCTCTTTGACCGTCTCTCATAAACGTGTGCGGAAACGGCATGTTGATTATATTTTCCCGCCCGAGAGTTCTGTATCTTTTGTGAACCGCGGCAAACGGAGCGCATCTTCCGAGAAGTCCCAAGGCGGCTCTCCTTAGAAATTCCGCGTCCATCGTCTTTGAAAACGAAACGCTTTGTCCCGCGGCGTCGCAGAATTCAAGGATAAGAGTTACCCTGCCGCAGTTTTTCTCCTTTGAGGCAAGATATGAAGTAAGGCACCCCTCGGCAAGGAATTTCGAGTAGGCGGACGGGGTGAGCCCTCGGCGGACCTTTTTTATTCTTTTTGATTTTACGACGACAGGGGCCCCATCACGCTCAAAAAGGAGGTCGGCGCTGCCTTTTATTATAAACGTCTCGCCGTAAAGACTCTCTTTTGTAATCAGCGTCTCCGCTGTGTCGGTGTGCTTGGGGCACGCATTAAAGAGGCCGAAGTCCATCATTTTTCCGACTGTGTCTCTCGCGTATTCGGCGATATCCTTCACGTCCATAATTATCTCGCCGTTTTCCGAAATTTCGGTTTTCGTTTGTCGCGCCCCCTTTCTTTTTATTTTTAATATTTTTAATATTTTTAATATTTTTGATATTTTAATTTTTTATTTATAATTTTTACTGTTTTCCGCTTTGAATTTCCCGCTTTGACTGTCGCATAGTGGCGCGCCGCGCCGTATTTTATCAAAAAAAGAGCGTTTTGATTTTTTTCGGTCGGCAAAAAAGTTTAAACGGTATTTAGTTGTTGACATAAATTGATATAAGGTGGTATACTAAATTATATATTTTATGATGCAGGTTTACACGATATGATACTTGAGGGTAATATGACAATGGCGGCTTACAGATGTCCCGCCTGCGGCGCCACCGTGAAAAGCATGGTGGGCGCTTTTTCACTGAGCGCCGACATGATGAAGCTTAAATGCCCCTGCGGCGGCAGTGAGATGATGATAGAGTACAGACGTGACGGGAAAATACGTCTCACCGTTCCGTGCTTTCTGTGCCCGAGGCCGCATATTTACACCGTTTCAAAAAATATTTTCTTCGGCAGGGACATATTTATGTTCCCCTGCTCCTACACGGGAGTCGACATAGGCTTTGTCGGCTCCGAGGAAAATGTGGAGAGCGCGATAAGGGAGTCCGACATAGCCCTTGAGGATATACTCGGGGACGCGTCGTTTGAGGAAATGTCCCAAGGCTCCTCGGGCGGCGTTTTCGACGACCCTCAGATACTCGATATAGTGCTCTTCGTCATAGACGAGCTTGCGGCTGAGGGACATATTCACTGCGGCTGCGGCGACGGGCTCGGAGAATATGAGGCGTCTGTTTTAGACGACAGCGTGAGGGTCTCGTGCAAGAGGTGCCGTCGGCACGTCGACATTCCTGCGGGCAGCACCATTGCCGCAAACGCATTTCTTCACTGCGACGAGATAACTCTTACCTGATTTTCGCGCCGCGCTATTGCCTCACCTTAATCCTTTCAGTCACAAAAATCAGTCGCCGAAATCAGTCGCCGAAATCAGTCACCAAAAAAGGAGCATGACATATTATGATATCAGGGACGGGGGAAAAGAGAATTTCCCGCTTTCCCTGAAATTAAACGGTACTATATAATAAACGAAAGGATTGGAGCGGTAATCTTCCGCTCGGAAAATATAATGAACTGCCTTTGCAACATTTTTGACAACGAAGTATTCTGGCTCATAGTCATTGCTCTGCTTATACTCAACGCAACATGCAATAACAACGACTGCGGCTGCGGCTGCGGCGGGAACACCGGAAGAACGTACGGCGGCTGCGGCTGCGGCTGATTCGAGAGACTTTGAGAGCGATATTTAAACTTTCAAATTTTTAAAAAATTCAAATTCTTTGAATTCTTCGAATTCTTCGGATTCTTCAAATTCTTAGAATTCTTCGGATTCTTCAAATTTTCAAATTTTTAAATTTATAAAAATTTTCAATTTTTCAAAGGGAAGCCTTGCGGCTTCCCTTGTTTTATTTTCGTAAGTCTTGAACCGTATTGATTTTTATTTGAAATTAGTTAAAATTATTTGCCCGAAAGCTTTTGCGCTCTGATATCCTTTCCCGTAAAAAGCAGCGGCCGGTATTCGCCGAGTATGCGGCTCACTATGCGGTCGGCGTATTTTTCGCGCAGCTCTCTTTGAGTGAGATTTGTGTTTATAAGAGTCGCGCGGCCGTTTGTTATTCTGTTGTTTATAAGATTGTAGACACAGGAGACTGTAAACTGGTTCGACACCTCGCACCCGAGGTCGTCAATTATAAGCAGGTCGCTGTCGTAATACCTGTGTTTTATTTCTCCGTCCGTGACAGTTCCCTTGAAGCGCTCCGCCTCAAAGTCGCCCATAATGTCGCTCGCAGTGTCGTATGCGACGCGGTATCCCTTTTCTATTACCACCTTCGCGACGGACGTTGAAAGATGAGTTTTCCCAAGCCCCGTGTCACCCATAAGTATAAAGTTTTCGGATGTGTCCTTTCCGAAATTTTCAGCAAATTTTTTCAAAACGTCGAAATTCGCCCTTGCGTATTTAAGCCCGTCCCCCTCGTAAAAGTCAAAGCGGAACGTCTCAAAGCTCTGCTTTTTTACGAGTGCTCCGACTCCCGAGTCCTCAAGCGCCGCGAGCGTCACCGCTTTTTTCAGGCATCGGCACATCTCAAGACCGACAAATCCCGTGTCACAGCACTCTGTACATTCAAATTTTACATTTGTATAATCAGCGGGATACCCGCCCGACTCGAGAATTTTCGCTCGCTCCTCTCTGAGGCGCGACGTTTCCTCTTTTATTTTTTCAAATTCCTTTTCGGGCTCCTCGGACATCGCGGCTTGCAGCAGCCTTGCGGAGGTCGCCGACAGCTTCTTATCGGTTAATGCCGTCTCGGGGAAACGTGAATGAATTTCAAAAAGTCTCTTCTCGGCGGCGGCGATTGCCGCCTCTC
This sequence comes from uncultured Clostridia bacterium, assembly GCA_947632135.1. Taxonomy (GTDB): domain Bacteria; phylum Bacillota; class Clostridia; order Oscillospirales; family CAG-272; genus RUG14199. The sequence continues at coordinate 3,506 of CANRNZ010000108.1, read as the reverse complement.
TTTTTTTCGAGAAGCTTTCCATGACGCTTGACATACTGCTTTTTTTCAACTTTGCGCTCTCCTGTCGTAAAAGTGATAAATAAAATATTTAAAAGATTTGTGACGATATGTGAGGATATGTGAAGATATGTAAAAGTAATATGTGTTTTTCGTTTCTGTATGCGCTTTGCCGCAGGGCGTCAGCTGTCGTATGAGCGCCTCAGCGCTTCCTCAAAGAAGTCGTCCTCGTCAAAACTGCCCTTTTTCTCGCGCTTTGCAGCGGGCTTTTTTTGGCTCCTTTGCTTTTCTCCCTCGTCTGATACCGCCTTTGCGGAGAGAAGACCGTCCTTGTACCAGCTTTCAAGCACCGCGCTCATGTAGTTCAGCGAGAATTTTCTCGCGTTGTCGACAGTCACCTCAAATGCCTTTTCGATAAGCTCCCAGCTCAGCCCGAGGGTCGTCCACCGTAAAAGCGCGTCCTTTTCTTTTTTTGTAAGGGAGCGCTCTCCGACGCCGAGCAGTTTTCTGAATTTCCCCTCAAGCCCCGCCGCGGCGTCAAGGTCCTCAAGGTGCTTTTCAAGCTGCGCGTATTCGGTAATGCCCATGTCGAACAGGGCGGTCGCCTTTTTTTCGACGTATCGAAGAGAGGTCTTGTTTATTTTCGAGCAGTGCGAGCACAGCAGTAAAATAAAGTCCTCGTCGAGGCCGAGATAATCCTTCAGCTTCAAAATGACCTCTACCTCGTGAATCGAAAATATTTTTCCGAGGGATTGTTGACAGTTGTCTATAAGAGACTTAGTCTCTCTGTTCTTCTCAAGAATGCGGTTTATATGCTCGCTGCTGTAAAGCGGCAGCTCCGACGGAACAAGCGCTCTCGTATTAGCCGCGGCACCGTCACAAAGCGCCCCCGTCCCGCTTTGCTTTGATTCGACGGCTCTCTCTTTTTTTGTATTCGTATTCGAGTCGGCTCTGCTTTCGGCTTTATTCTCGGATTTTTGCTCTGATTTATTTTCGGACTCTTTTTCGATATCTTTTCCGTTTTTTGCTTTTGTCTTTTCAAAGCCGCTTTTTTTAAGTCCGAGGCAGGTCATAACGTCCTTTTTTCGCCACAGCTTCAGTGCCTCGGCTACCTTTTCCCTCGGCACTCCTGTGCCCTTTTCGTAATCCTCGATTTGCGCGTTTTGATTGGCAAGTGCATAAATCAGCACGCGCAGCTCCTCGCATGTCGCAAACGGGAGGTACTCAAGAACAGGCGTCCCCGGTATGCTTATTATTTTGTCTCCGTATTTCGGATTTATTTTCATGTTTCAAGTCCGCCTTTTCTCGGCGCGGCGCTGCGCTCGTTCTCCCGACGCGCCGCGGTGCTTACCGTTTTTATTTGGGTTTAAAAGTAAATATAGAAATATATTCGAAATATATTTAAAACATATTTGAAATATTATATCGAAGCATTTCGGCATATAAAATGCTTTATATCGCGCGCGCGACATAATACGTATTTTTTCTTTTAAAATTGCCTTTTTAAAATGTTTATGAAATATTCTAAATTTTTTAAAGGTTTTTAAAGGTTTTTAAAAATTTTAATAGATTTTAGAAGTTAATTGTCTAAAATATGATAGGCATTCGCAAAAGTTTTCTACAGCATGTAGAAAACTCTGTAGAAAACTTTTTGGAAAACTTTTTTGAAAGCCTTTTTGAATATAAAAACGCGATAAAAAGAGATGTTTAAATTTAACTAAAAAGTAAATAAAGTAAATAAAAAAGTAAAAGAAAAATTATTCGATTGTCCGCTTTTTGCTTTAAGCGCGGGGAAGGGATGCGTCCTCGGAGGCGTACGCGTTGAGAGACGTCCCTGCGGTGTTTCCCTCAAGCAGTTCAAAATACCCCTGCGCTCCTATCATCGCTCCGTTGTCTCCGCAAAGGGAAACGGGTGGAATATAAAGAGTCGCGCCGCATTTTTCGGCAACAGCCGAAAGACCCTTTCTGAGATGCGAGTTTGCGGCGACGCCTCCCGCGAGCACCGCTTTTTTCATTCCCGTTTTATTCAGCGCCTCCTCAAGCCGTAAGCATATCCCCCCGACAATCGCCGCAGTAAAGCCCGATGCGACCTCGGCGCGAAAGTCCTCGGGCAGATTTTCTCCGTCGCACAGCCCGAGGCGCTGCCTTTCGGTATGTATTGCGTTTACGGCATATGTCTTAATTCCGCTGAATGAAAAATCGAGAGTGTCGCCGCCTATGGCGGGGGAGGGGAATTTCAGACGGCTCCCGTATCCGTTTTTGACGTTTTCAAAGCCCTTTGAGGCGAGTGCGTCCATCGCCGCGCCTCCCGGATAGCAAAGCCCCATCACACGCCCCACCTTGTCAAACGCTTCTCCCGCGGCGTCGTCGCGGGTAGAGGCAATCTCGTCAAATTCGGTTGGAGACTTTACCTCGTAGAGCGACGTGTGACCTCCGGAAACTACAAGTGACAAAAACGGAGGCAGTAATTCGTCACTTGTAAAATATGCCGCCGCCGTGTGACCTTTTATGTGATTTACGGGAACGAGCGGGATTTTAAGAGAATACGCGAGGGATTTTGCAAAATTCACCCCGACGAGAAGAGGCCCGATAAGACCCGGGGAATACGTTACCGCGACAGCGTCCATATCGCGCGGCGAAAAGCCCGAAACGGAAAACGCCTCGCGCGCGACGGAGCTTATTTTTTCCGTATGCGCGCGGCTTGCAATTTCGGGAACGACTCCGCCGTAAAGCGCGTGGGTGTCGATTTGAGAAAACACGACGTTTGAGAGGATAGCCCTCTTTTCGGCGCTCATTTCAACAACCGCGCAGGAGGTCTCGTCGCAGGAGCTTTCAACTGAAAATATAAGCATTTATTTCTCCGATTTGTTTAAAACTTTTGCCATTACGACGGCGTCCTCGCTCGGGCGCCGATAGTAATTTTTTCTCTTGCCGACCGTGTTGAAACCGTGCTTTTTGTAAAGAGATTTTGCGGCTTCGTTTGACTCTCTGACCTCAAGATACATAACGGACGCGCCGCATGACACGGCGGAGAGCTCGGCGTTTTCCAAAAGAGCGGAGGCAAAGCCGCGGCGTCTGTACTTATTGTCCACGGCAATATTCAAAAGCTCGCTCTCGTCCGCCGCGCATACGAGAATTGAAAAGCCCGCGGGCATGCCGTCATACAGGAGGGCATGGCAGAGAACCGAGTCGCCGTCGAGAGCGGAGAGGGCGGAGAGGATGGAATCGCGGCTCCACGGGTCGGCAAAGGAGGAGAGCTCGATTTTGTATATGTCATCGAGCATAGATTTTCGGGCTTTGACTATACGGTAATCGCGCATGTTTTCCATGAGAAAATTGTCCGCCTTTTTCAAAGTTCGCACAGACCCACTCCAAAAGTTTTGGTCAAGCTTTTTCAAAAGCTTGCGGGGTTCGGGGCGGCGCCCCGAGACATGGCGTTTCTTTTGAAGCTTTTCTTTGCGCCGATTGCGTCAAAGAAAAGCGTCATACAAGTTAGTTTCTGAAGTGGT
>CANRNZ010000107.1 GCA_947632135.1 uncultured Clostridia bacterium | reverse complement strand
TGTTCTCTGCGTTGCACCCCTGTTTGGCAGCTACCCAATGTCAGTACTGTTTCGATACTGTTTTATTGGAAGCTACCTCAGCGGGGGCTTTGTTTTTACACTTTTTTTCTGTTTTACTTTAGTTTTGCGCCGTCTTTGAATGCGTTCCCTACCTTTTCGCCGAGCCTGATGTAGGAGGCGCTCGTCGGGTCGAAAACGATGGCGTCAAGCTTTTTGAAGTCGATTTTTCCGTCGGAGTCAAGTATTTTCTCGTCGGCGCTTATATTGACTATCTCGCCGACGACTATCCCGTCCTCGTTGAATTTTTTGAGTCTGCATTCGAGAGTGAGCGGCAGCTCGTTTATAACAGGCGCGTCGACGTGCTCGCTCTTTGTGACTGTGAAGCCCGCCTTTTCCATTTTGCGCGGTTCATCGTTTGCGGAGACGATGCCGACGTAGTCGCACGGGACAACGGTGGAGGCGGTCGCAAAGCTTACGGTGAAAGCTTTTTTGAGGCGGATATTAGAAGTGGTTTTGTGCTCGCTGAGGCTGAGCATCACTTCCGAGGTGTCGTACTGCCCGCCCCACGCGGCGTTCATAACGTCTGCTTTCCCGTCGGCGTCGTATGTGCCGACAATAAGCACCGGCTGCGGATATACCCAAGGCTTTACTCCGAAATTTTTTCTCATTTTTGATTTCCTCCCTGCATAGATTATTAAAAAAAATCGCTGTTTTTATATATTATATACAGTCTATGTAAACAACTCAAGTCATTTTAGTGAACGAAACGTGAACGGGAGTGGAAAACAAAGTCGTGCCGCTTAAATTAAAGCGTTAAAATATTTATAAAAATTTGTTTTTATAAATTTAATTTTTATTGAATTTATTCTTGGGATATGATAAAATAAAATTGAAAATAAATGTCGAAATTACCCTCGATGCAGCATCCGCAAAAATACAAAAAATAAATATATACAGAGATGTCACTATGAAAAAAGCTATTGCAATCGGCTCCGCGATTATTCTCATTTTCGCGATTTGCGCCGCACTTTATCATACAAGAAAAATTGACGTTCTCGGTCACGAGGTAAGGGCTAACGTCACGGAAATTTCCTTCTCGGGAGATGAGATAAAGGACGTCGAGAGTCTTTCGGTCGGGCTTGAAAAGCTTATATTTCTGAAAAAAGCCGACCTCGGGACGTTTCATATGTTCCCGAGCGAAGGGGAAATTCTCTCTGAGAGGTTCCCTCATGTCGTATTCGAATACGTCCCGTATACGACTGTCGCGGGAATGACTTATCCGCTCGACGCTCGGGAGATAAATCTTGAGGGCAAAAGCGAATATGACACTTCCCTTTTGGAGTCGGAGCTTTCCGCCTTTTACAACCTTGAGGCGGTCACGTTCGGAAAGGACTCAATGACGGAGAGCAAAATTGAGGAGCTGAGGACAAAATTCCCAAGCATCTCATTTTCGGCGGTCATTCTTCGCCCGCTTGCGGGGCGTGAGTTCAGAGAGGACGCCGTCGAAATCGACCTTTCGGGCGCGACTCTCTCCGAGAGTCTTTGCGATGAGATTGAAAAATTCCCGTCTCTCGAGACTCTAACTCTCTTTGACACGGGAATTGACAACGCGGGGCTTTTTGAGCTGAAAAAAGCATTTCCGAATTTAAAGGTTCTTGCAAACGCAGAGCTCGGCGGCGCGCTCTTTCCCACCGACACCGAGGAGATACAGCTTAATTTTACCGACGTCGGGGACTTTGACGTATTTTTCGACGCGGTAAGTCTTTTCGGTAATTTGTCGCGAGTCGAGGTGTGCGACAGCGGACTTACAAACGAGCAGATGGAAAAGCTTTGCGACGCCTATCCCAACACGAAATTCGTCTGGCGAGTCCATCTCGGTCAGTGGTCGGTCAGGACGGACGCCATTGCGTTTTCCGTGCTTATAAGGGACTACAGTCACAAGAGAATGACGAGCGAGGATATCCAGGTGCTGAAATACTGCAAGGAATTACAGGCTCTTGACCTCGGGCATCAGGCTATTTCGGATATATCGGTCATCGGAGAGTATCTGACAGGTCTCAGAGTACTCATTCTCGCCGACAACAGAATAACAGATTTGTCTCCCCTTTCAAAGCTCGAGCATCTTCATTACCTTGAATTTTTCGTAAATCAGGTCACGGACCTCACTCCCCTTGCCTCCTGCCGCGAGCTTGTCGATTTGAATATCAGCTACAACTACAGGCTGTCCGACATTACTCCGCTGCTTAAGCTCCCGCTGCTTGAGCGCCTTTGGCTCGAGCACGTATCAGTGTCGGCGTCCGACGTCGAGCTTTTAAGACAGACTTATCCCGACGCGAGGATAGTATCGGTGGGAACAGGTTCCATAGATCAAGGCTGGAGGTCCCACGAGAGATATTTTGCGATGATAGACATGTACTACAACGACTACATGAGCGAATCGTTTTCAAAATACGACGGGAAATAATTAAGGGGTCATGCCCTACGCTCGCTTGGCTCTCTCCCTCTTATTCAGGATGGGAGAGAGCCTTCTTGCGCAAAGCAGCGCCGCCGACATTTTTACGATATCGGGTACGATAAACGGGAAAACGCACTGCGAAAGCACTGCGGCAACGCCGACCGCTTTATCCGACGCCGTGTGAACAAAGACGTACCACAGCGTTCCGAATGTATACAAAAGAAGAAGTCCGAGCGCAAACGACGAAATTTCAACCCATAATTTTTTTCCGAACACACGGACTGCTGCGGAATATACGGCGCCGATAAATATAAAGCCTATTATATATCCGCCGGTGCTCCCGAGAATAACGCCCGGCCCCGACATGAATCCCGCGAATACAGGCACGCCGAGCATTCCCAAAACGATGTATAATATTATGGCGCAGCACCCGCGTTTTCCGCCGAAAAGAGACAAAACGCAGAACACGCCGAATGTCTGCATTGTGACGGGGACCGCTCCGATGTAAACGCTTATCCACGCGCATACGGTTATCAGGACTGCGCCGAGCGCCGCGTATACGGTATCGGTCGCCGTAAATATTCTCTTTTTTTCGCTTCTGTCAGGCTCTGCCATAATGCACCTCCGCTGCGGTATAAAATACTTTGTTTTACGCATGTATTTTATCTGTTTTCACGGATTATAGCACAAAATCAGCCTATTGTCAACCAATTTGATATAATTAGTTGACAATAGGCTTCTTTTTTATGTCAATATCGAGCGCCGCTTATGCCGAAATCTACTTTAAAAAACACGCTTAAAACCGATTTTATTTCCGCTCACGTTACAAAGTCGGGTGAAAATCGGATAGAAATCGGATAGAAATCGGGAGAAAATCGGAAGAAATCAAAAAATCAGAAAGAAATTCTCGCTTCACCCGGAAGAAGCGCGCGGCGCGCGCCGTCCTCGCCGACAACGACAAGACGTCCGCCTCGGTCAACGTCAATGACCTTGGCGCTGTAGGACTCTTCCCCACCGTTTTCGACGACGGTGACATTTTTTCCGAGGACGGTAAGCCTTTTTTTGTAGCTGTCAAAAAGCGCGTCGGAGGATGGCGGATTTTTTTTGAAAATTTCGTTCAGTATTTCGGCGCAAAGCCTGTTTCTTGCCGCCTGCGGCGGGTCCTCGGGAAAGAGCGAGACAGCAAAGCCGCGGATATCCTCGGGAAATTCGCGCTCCCCGATGCTGACGTTTATGCCTATACCGATAACGAGCCAGTCGAAATTTCCGCTTTCAAGGTCATACGACGCCTCCGTCAGTATGCCGCATACCTTTTTTTGATTTATATAGATATCGTTTACCCATTTTATACCGCACGTATGATTCGACACGCGCTCTATCGCATTGCAGACGGCGACGGCGGCATGCACCGTGACGGCGGCGGGAGCCTTAAATACCTGCGGGATGCCGCGGCGGATAACGCTCATGTACAGTCCCTTTCCGGCAGGCGAGAAAAATTCGCGCGAAAACCTTCCCCGCCCCGCGCTCTGCGCGTCGGAGATAACTGTCGTGCCGTCCGCCGCGCCGCCGAGCGCAAGCTCCTTTGCTTTTAAATTTGTCGACTCAAGAGTTTTGAAAACGAGAATGTTCTCGGAAAATCGGCGGGCATCTTCGCTTAGAAACGGATATATACCCTGAGCGGAAAGAATATCGCCGTCCTCCGAAAGAGAGTATCCTCTGTTTGTCGCGGCGTCTATTCGGTATCCCTCCCGTCTCAGCTCGTTTACAAATTTCCAAACGGCGTTTCTCGAAATACCGAACTCCTCGGCGATATATTCTCCCGAAACGCACCTCCCGCGGTTCATCTCGAGGACGCCGAGAACTCTGTCTTTTGTTTTCATTTCGATTTCGGAATTCACTTCTCAGTCGGCGCAGATTAGCTCATATGAAGAACTTCCGACGCCGAGCGCCTCTGCCGCCTCGATTGTATGGGCGCCGTTTCTGCTCTCTACTCTCTCAAGGAAATGAGCCTGACCGGGGTCGTCCTTTGCGGCGTAGACAAGGTCAAGGCACGCTCTGTCTATCGCGACAGGGTCCTCCGACACGAGAACTCCGATGTCCGCAATGCAGGGGTCCTCAGCGACGGAGCAGCAGTCGCAGTCGACGGACATATTTTTCATCACGTTTACGTATACCGCTCTGCCGCTGAAAAAGCTGACGACCGAGGACGCGGCGTCCGCCATAGACTCAAGGAATGAGTCGTGGTCGGCGCTCCACATCGCGTCGGGATTCCCCGCGCCGTGAATATAAGCCTTGCCGTACGAGGACGCAATTCCGATAGACAACTGCTTCAGCGCACCGCCGTATCCGCCCATCGGGTGTCCCTTAAAATGGGACAGAACGAGCAGAGAATCGTATTTTGCAAGATTCTTTCCGACGTAGTTCTTCTTTATAACCTTGCCGTTCGGAATATCAAGAACAAGGTCGGGCCCCTCTTCGTCCATCAAATCGAACTTAAAATATTCATTCCAACCGTGCTCTTTTATTGTTTTCAGGTGTTTTTCGCTGGTATTTCGTTCGCCGTCGTAAGCGGTGTTGCACTCGGCGACAGTTCCGCCGACGGCGTCAACGACCGTTTTCCAAAAGTCGGGTCTCAGAAAATTCTGATTTCCCTTTTCACCGGAATGAACCTTGACGCATACATTCCCCGTGAGCTCCTTTCCGAGAAGTCTGTAAAGTCTCAAAACAGTCTCGGGTGAAATATTTTTTGAAAAGTAAACCTTGGAACCCATAAAAACCTCCGTGTCAAACTTTTAAAATTTATATATAAATATTACCACATTTTTATTTGTTTTACAATTGTTTTTGTTATTTTTATATAAAATATATAAAATAATTTAATCTTTAACGCCTCGGCTGTAAATCTTTCACGCTTGACAAAAGAAAAAGCGCGGAGTATAATATAGGCGTAAAATAAAAGTATGCGTTTCCTGACACATAAGAAAACACTCTGAGTGAAAGGTCGGCAGTTTTAGAATATACTCCGCACTCAAAATCCCGCGCGGCGCTCATTTCGGATTTTGAAGTGCGGAATGCGCCGCGCCTTTCGGGGCGCGGCTTTTCGTTTACATTTGCTTATATTTTTACCGTAAAATTTTTTAAAAAAAGGCGGACGGAGTAAAAATGGATACAGGAACGAAAACAAATATGAAAACGGAAAATAAAGCTAAAACGCGTGTTGCAATAATGAGCATAATAGTCGAGGACCGCGACGCTGTCGAAAAAATCAACGCGCTCCTTCACGAGTACAGCGAGTATATTATCGGAAGAATGGGGATACCTTACAGGGAAAGAAGCATCAGCATTATAAGCATCGCGCTCGACGCGCCGCAGGACGTTTTGTCCTCTCTTGCAGGAAAAATCGGAAACGTTTCGGGAGTCAGCGTAAAAACGGTCACCGCCGGAGGGAAAAAGGGTGAATGACAGACTCTTGTCTCTTGTGAGCGCCCTTAATGAAAACGGCTCGCTCTCAGTTGAAGAATACGAATATCTGATAGAAAACAGAACCCCCGACTTGAGCGAGCGTTTGCACCGTCTCGCGCTTGAAAAAAGACGCTCGGTATACGGCGACGAGGTATATATAAGGGGACTTATCGAGATATCGAACATCTGCAAAAACGACTGCTTTTACTGCGGGATAAGAAAAAGCAACAAGGAATGCCAAAGATACCGCCTCTCACCGAGCGATATACTTAACTGCGCCGACGAGGGATACTCTCTCGGATTTCGAACCTTCGTTCTCCAAGGCGGAGAGGATTTATATTTTACCGACGAGGTTCTCGGCGAAGTTGTATCCGAGATAAAAAGAAGATATCCCGACTGCGCCGTCACGCTGTCGCTCGGCGAAAGATGCGACGGAAGCTACAAATACTTAAAGGACGCGGGAGCCGACAGGTATCTTCTGCGTCACGAGAGCGCGGTAAAGAGCCACTATGAAATGCTTCACCCGAAGGAAATGTCGTATGAAAACAGAATGAGGTGCCTTGAGACGCTGAGAGCTCTCGGATATCAGGTCGGCTGCGGATTTATGGTCGGCTCGCCTTATCAAACGGCAAATATTCTGGCGCACGAGCTTAAATTTGTCGAGACGTTCAGACCCGATATGTGCGGCATCGGCCCGTTTATTCCCCACTGCGCGACGCCGTTTAAAAACATGAGCGCGGGGACTCTTGAGATGACATGCTTTCTTCTTTCTGTAATAAGGCTGATACACCCGAGGGTTCTCCTGCCCGCGACGACAGCCCTCGGCACCGTGGCACCCGACGGGCGCGAGAAGGGACTTCTCTCGGGAGCAAACGTCGTAATGCCGAATCTCTCTCCCACATCTGTCAGGAAAAAATACGAGCTTTACGACAACAAAATATGCACGGGCGAGGAATCGGCTCAGTGCGTTGAATGTCTGAGGCGAAGAGTCGAGTCCGTGGGCTTTAAAGTAGTGACCTCGCGCGGGGACGTAAAAAAATAAAAATTATAATAAACGAAATACGTAATAAAGAAAGGCGAAAAAATGGCTGTATACAATCCCAAATCACTGAAAGCTGAAGAATTTATAAACGACGGCGAAATACTCGAATCACTTAAATACGCCGAGGAAAACAAGAACAACGAAAAGCTAATCGACGAAATTCTCGAAAAAGCGCGTCCGAAAAAGACAGAAACAGGCTGTGTATGCGCGGGGCTGACCCACAGGGAGGCGTCCGTTCTTCTTGCGTGCGAGATACCCGAAAAAATACAGAAAATGTACGAAATCGCGGAGGAAATAAAGCTCGCTTTCTACGGGAACCGCATAGTTATATTTGCCCCTCTCTACCTTTCAAACTACTGTGTGAACGGCTGCGTGTACTGTCCTTACCACATGAAAAACAAGCATATAACGAGAAAGAAGCTGACGCAGGACGAGGTCGCAGCCGAGGTCAGGGCGCTTCAGGACATGGGGCACAAGCGCCTTGCAATCGAGGCGGGCGAGGACCCCGTAAACAACCCGCTCGA
>CANRNZ010000106.1 GCA_947632135.1 uncultured Clostridia bacterium | reverse complement strand
CCCCGCCGCAATACGCGCGGCAATCGCGCGGCGAATCGTCTCGTTTTTACCTCGAAGCCCCTCTGAACCGCTCCCATCTCTCTCACCGTTCTCATCGTTATCGTCTCGCTCATCACTCTCATCGGCGCTCATCGAGCCGTCCTCAGTTGCACCCGATACACCCGCGCCGCCCTTTGCCGCGCCGCCCGAGACAGACGCAGCGCCACCCGCCGAGTCACCGTCTAAACTTCCCGCGCCGACAGCCTTTAAAATCCCCTCGATATCGTCGGCGGCGGTGCCGTATCTCTCCGAAAGCGCCGATATCAGACGCCCCGCCTTCTCCTTGTATTCCAAAAGCTCCCTTGTCTCTTTAAATCTTTTGTTTATAATACTCTGAGTCCGCTTTGTAAACGCGTCCTTATATTTTCCGCGTATAAGCCTTGAAAACTCCGAGTCGGGGTCGGTGTCGCCCCCCGAAAAAGATTGTCCGTCGGCGTCGGACGAAACAGACTCCGCGCTCCCGACAGCGCCGCCCGAAACGGCAGGCTCCGATATGCCGCCCGCCGCGTCACCCGACGGATCCTCCCCGAAAAGCCGTATATCAAAGGGAACCGCGCCGATTAAATAATTTGAAAAAGTCTTTTTATAAAATTCTTTTTTCATACCCACCTCATATATATCCACAGCCGCACTGTGTCAAAGTTACCCACCCTTTCCCTCCGTCCGACGACGGCGCGATCCACCGCATAAATACGAACATTTGTTCGTGTTACGCTTTAAAAATTATCCCGCTCGCTCTGACTTAAAGACTCAAAACAGCAAGATACATACAAATAACCGACAATATAATTCAAAGCGCCTCAAAGCACCTGCACGCATTCGGGAAAATTCTCCTCCAAAAGAAGATATCCCTCGACTATCGAATCGACGACAGACGCCGCCTTGCCGAGCGCGTCCTCCTTCACCGTAAAGTCGAACTCGGCGTTTCCCTTTGAAATCGAATGATTGAAAACGCTGATTTCCCCCTCCTCGTCGAGCAGCTTTACCGCCCTGTACAAAGTGAAAGCGAGAACGGACGCCGCCGCGCACACAACGTCATGCCCGCGCGCCCCGTGCTCCGCGTGCCCTTCAACTGTAAAAATAAACCTGTCCGTACACCTGTCACTGTTTACGGTTATCATCTCTTCCCTCCTCTTTTACTTGAAATTTTTGATATTTTATATAATTATAATGCTGTAATACAAAAAACTAATCCGCGTATTCCGCGCAGTCAACAAACCTCACCGAAAGTCCCCCGTCATTTTCCGTCTCGCGCTGAGAGGCGTCCGACGGAATATCATACAGCTCCTTCACGCACTCCGACAGCACCTTCAGCGTGCTTGTCATCTCCCTCAGCGACTTTATGTCAAGCTTGTCAAAATACCTCTCATTCATAACGGTGACCGCCTTCCCGCTGTCGTCGAGCGCCTTTTCTGAAACGATGTACCTGTTAAACTGCCTCTCGTCGCTTACCGCGTCAATTATTTTCTCCGTTATAACGTCCGATATTTCCCGAAGCCGCTCAAGCTTTTCGCGCGGCTCATCGGAGGCGTTTGCGATACGCCGCCGCGCCGCCGCTTTATTTCGCCTCTTTTTCTCATCGACCCAGCCCTCGTCCGACGAATGCCTACTCACCGAGGTTTTCGATATTCCGTATTTATCGGAAATATACCCGAGCGTCACGTCGTTTTCAATGTAATCCTCTTTTATCCTTTCCCAGTCATAATCGGTTATTTTCAAAGCGCTCTCACCGCCAATACACAAAATATAACAGTCAGATTCTTACATTCCGACATTCTTACATTCCGCCGCTTATATTGCGTACAGCGCCGCCGGCAGCTCTCAGCATTCCCTCAGCTTCGCCCTCAGGACCTCCGCCTCCAAAAGACGCCCCCTTGGCGGCGCCTCCCTCAGCCATACCCGCGTTCGCCGCAATCTTCCGCATTATCTCCTCGCGCCCCTCAAAGTCCATCATCGACATGCAAAGCAGCGCCTGACGCGACATCTCGGGATTAAAAAAGCCCATGTTAAAGAAATCCTTTGCAAGCTCATTCTGACTTACCTTTGCAAACGGAGCCTGCTTTTGCGCCTTGACGTTTATATCAAATACGGGAACACGCGAGCCGAGGTCGACTCCGAAGGCGTCCCCCTGCCTTTTTTCCACAATGTCGGAGTTGACGTAAGAAATATACCTGTAATCCCCGTTTTCGCCGATTATCCTGAAAAACCTCGGCGTGTCGTAAAACTCCCTTATAAGCTCAACGACAAGCGAAACAAGAGAAGAAAAAACGCTGTAGCTCCTGTTTATCATATCGCGCGACAGTTTGTTTCCCGCCTCCTGAAGCGCCGCAATCGCGGAGGCCGCGGTAATGCCGCCCGTTGTCCCGCCCTGAGAAAAATCGCGGTTTCCCGAGGTCTCCTTCAGCTCTTCGATTTTGTTGTTCATTATCCCGACGTAAAGACTGTCAAGGGGAGACACAACTATCTGCCTCAGGCTGTCCTCTCCGAGCTTTGAGCCCTGAACGTGAACGAGCGGAACCGACCAGTCCGCAAACTCCTTTTCGTTTATGCTCCCGTCGCTTCTCACAAAATATCTCACAGTCGACGCCATTCGCGCGTTTTTCATTATCGCCTCGCCGAGAGCGTCTATTTGGGACTGCGGCTCCTTCATTATATCGACAAACCCGAAGCCGCACGGAGTCCCCTGAACGGGATAAAGAGAGTCAAGAAAAAACGGATACATTCCGTGGGCATAGAAGCCGTCCCGAAAGCGCTCGTCGTTCTCCGACGCAAAGAGAACGTATCCCGCGCAGAACTTGCAGTAATGAAGAACGCTCCTCCCACCCGACTTTTTCTTGTAGTACCAGTCGACGACCGCCGACTTTCCCGACGTATCGACGCTGTCGTCGTACAGATATTTCGAGCACTCAAACGTCGGATTTGAAAGCTTCCCGTCAAGAAACGGATACTTTTCGATTAAAAGGTCGTTATCGCACAGCTCAACGTGAAAAATATTCCTCGATTTCTGAATATCGTCGATACCGCTCTCCCAGAAAAGATTGAGAATATCAACGGGTGTGATTTCAATGTCGCCGAGCCCGCCCGACAGCTCGGGGTTCCAAAATACCCCATAACAGCCCGTGCCGTACTTCAGCTTGTCAAACCAAACTCTCGAATATATGTCGTCAAATCTGTTTCTGTCAAGTATTACGGGAACGATAGCCGACAGCTGCTCTGCGGCGGGAATATCGCTTTTCTCACGCGGGAGAATGCACGGCTCGGGGTAATTGTCCATAGCGTCGGCATGCTTGTAGGCAATGGAATTAAAAAGCCACGCGGAACCGCGCCGAAAGCCCTCTCCGCTCTCCTCGTCTGTGTAGCGCATCTTCCACCATTCCTCGTTTTGAATCGTCCTTTTTTCAAGATTTGCCTTTCCCGCCTTGTATTTCCGAAGAATTTCAAGGGCGCGCCCAATCTCGTCTTCCCCTATAACATAAGAAGCCGCTCTGTCATTCTCCTGTGACCGGTCATGCTCATTATTTCTTTTCTTCAAATTCTACCTCCGCATTTTCATTTAAAATTTTTATATATAACTGTACTTTTTGTATCTCCCGCCGCCTCTCAAATCAAGCGGGTCGTCGCCGTAAAAATCTGTCCGCGCCCTCGGCGCCTCGGATAAGAATATAGGACGCGACATCGCAAAATAACGAAAGCTGTCCGCAAAGTGGTCCTCGCCGTCGGTGTCGAGATCCTCGGGATTGTGCTTTGAATATTCAAGCAGCGGCAGAGTCCGCACAGCGTCGGTGCAGGTTTTGAAAAAATACACCATAGCCCTCCCCTCGCTGTCAAACTGCAAACGGTAATGGCACTGCATCCAACCGGGTATGCGCTTGTTGTCGCCCGGCGAAAAATGGACAAAATGCCTGTCGGCGGTGTCGATTATCGCCTCCCCGCGCGACGAATCCCAAATTGACGGGTCGGCGACTCCTATAATATTTTTCCCCTTCAGCCACCTGTGCTCCGTCTCGATTTTATGTATTTCGGAAAACTGCCTGTCGGGCGACCACTTAACGCCCGTATTAGGATACCTTGCACACCCGTAAAGCTGCAATATAAGATACGCTCTTCCGTCCTCGTCCACAGTCCACCACGAGCAGTCAAACGGCTTCCCGTAACCGAAATCGTAAGAGCGGTATATCGGCCACGACGCGGGGACCTCAAACGGCTCGATAACGTGTGAAAAACGCCTGTCCGCATAGTGCTCGGGCACGTCGCGGAACTCCTCGAAAAACTGCCCCTCAAAAATGTTCCAGTCGCCCTCGAGCCAAGCCTTTCTGAGCTTCGACGGCAAGGACTCAAGCTGCTTTATATATCCGCTGTCAAAGCGCATAAGCGCCTCGTTATCGGTCACGAGCGAACGTATAAAGCTGTAGTCGGACGGCGTCTCCCCCTTGTTGTACTTTTTGTCGATAAAAAGACGCTTTACCCAGCCGTGCCCCACCCCTCCGGGATTGCATGTCAGATAAACTCTCTTCGGAAATGAATTTGTTCCCCTGACACACGCGGATATCATTCGAAACATCGACTCGGTAAACTGAGTCGCCTCATCAATGAATACAACGTCGTACTCCGTCCCCTGAAGCTTTCCGAGGTCGTTTTCATTCTGACAGTACCGACAGTAAATAACCGAGCCGCCGGGAAAATAAAACTCCCGTTTCCCCTCGCTGTATAGGGCGACCCCGAGAAGCTGACTTTTCAGCGTGTCAATATGATTGACTCTCAGCTCCGAATAAGTGCGCCTTAAAATACATATTCTGATTCCCCGATATTTCAAAGCGAGAAGTACCGCCTTGGTTCTCACAGCCCAGCTCTTACCTCCCCCTCTTGCGCCGCCGAACGCTACAAATCGGTGAGAATCCTTCAAAAATATTTTCTGTTTTTCACTCGGCGTCTGCAATAAAACCTGCAAAGAATCCTCCAATCCCTCCTATATCTCAAATCAAACAAGCTCCGACAAAGTCAAAGCGCCCCGAATATTCCGAACACTTCGAGCAATACGAACATTCCGAACGTTCCAAACTTTCCGAACGTTCCAAACTTTCCGAACTTCTCAAATATTCCGAACTTCCCAAGCGTTTCGGACTTTCCGAACACTCCTAACTTCCCGAACGTCTCAAATATTCCAAACTGCCCGAACGCCCCCGAACATCCCGAACATTTGTTTGCTTTAAGTCAAATCACTGTACTTTTTCTCAAGAACCTGACAAAGTATGCACTCGCCGTAAGAAAAAGTATCGCAATAGCTCTTCCTGTACTTTTTAAGCCTTCTCTCATTTCCGAATGAAGTGTACGTCCTTGTTTCGGGAATCACTCCCTCGCAGCAAATAGTATGTCCGCTGAGAGAACAGAAGAACGGACAAATTATATTAAATGTATCCTTCCTCTCGGAATAAAATTTTTCGTTTTCCAATTTGACCCCTTTAATCCTCTCCCAATAAGAAAATTAAGTCAAGCGCGGCGCTCTCGCCTTATCTTTCCACATAAGCGCTCATAACGCTTATAATGTTGAATATAAAACGCGCGGGCATCATAAGCAAAAACAGCGCAAAATTACCGACCGAGGAAAGAATACCGATAAGACTTGCGGAAATTCTCTCCGCTCTGTCGCTCTCGCACAAAACGAATCCCGCTCCGAGCGCGGCGACCACAGACAAAAACACAGCGATATAAGCTAAAACAACCATTTTAAACCTCCGAAAATTTTATATAAGCATAAATTTTAATTCGCATATTTTTATTTCAATGTCCCGAATTAGTCGCGGCAACGGCCGCCTTATTGCAAAACCGTAAACATTTGTTCGTTTAAGTGTAAAAAAATAAATTTTCTCTTTAACCTCTTCAATTACTATTACAGTTATAAATAAACGTAAATCATAAATAAAACCTCAAACGATTTTCGTAAAATCAATCCCGTAATTTTTCACGGCGTCAGCCTTCCACTCACTGTATATTTGTGATATCACGTTCCTTATCATCACATGCTTTGCCTGACGCCCGCCATGTATCGCGGCAGATATCTCGGGCTCTCTTATTTTCATTCCCCGCTCGCGCATAATAAACGCAAGCTCCTTGAAAGTAATGTCCATAAGACCGACTCTCGCCTTGTAAATATTCGGCTTTCCCATTTTCACACCCCCGTTTAAATAAAAATCAAAACGCCCCGTTTCACGTTTATAAACATTTGTTCGCACCTCCCTCAAAAAAATATCGGACAAAATCCGAACAGCTGTTCATCGTGACTATACTATACCACATTCGTAAAATTTTGTCAATGGATAATTCGACGTTTTTTAAAAAATATCTTAACTTTTTATACAGAAAATTAAAAAGGGCGCGCCCGAAAAAAACGCCGCGCCGCCCTTAATTTTTTCTAAAAAACATATCCCGCCGTCAACCGTGATAAACGGCATAAACGCTGATGTCCCACGCGGGAACGCACGGCTGCCGCCTCATGTGAAACGTGTACTTGCCCGCGCTCTCCCCGAGAATATCGAGTATATAAGTCAAAACGAGATACAAATCGTCCGTCCTGTGATACACCGAAACCGCAAGACTCGCATGGCCGTCAAGAATAGTCCGAGCCGACCCTCGAAGCGCATAAAGCTCGTCCCCCTCAACGTCGTATTTTATAAAATCAATATCCGAAAGCCCCAAAGAGTCAACCGTACCGAAGCGCGCCGCCTCCTTTTTCGCCCTGCGGTTTTTCCCGTTTGCCCCCGCGCCGCGGGAGGACGAAGCGTAATATCCGCCGCGCGACTCGGCGTCGGACGCCGCAAAATTAAACGGCGTCACCTTTGGCCCGCCGAAATTCCCGCTCCCTAACCGCTCCGCATACTCCGATAGCTTCTTAAACGAGCCGACGTCGGGCTCAATAGCGTAAATGTTCCCGCACCTCGGAAAAACGGAGCTGAAAACCTCCGCGGTATCCCCCTTGTACGCTCCGACGTCAATAATATTATGTATCAGCTCAACGTCAAAGAGAGAGACGAGTGTCTCATCGAGCGTCTCCGAAGCCTTGAGATAGCGGTATTTTCCCGACAGTCTGAAATTCACCGTCGCGTCAAAAACCTCCCTTGACGCCTCGTCCGACAAAATGCTCCTCGCCCTCTCCAACTCTCTTTGGTTCTTTTTGTAATACTCCGCGTCAAAAAGCTCCCCGCCGTAAAGCGGAACGTCGGGAATATACAGCGTATGCCGCGCGTCAAGCTCCTCGATAAAGCTTATGACCTCGCGCCGCCCCGTCCCGAAGCAAAGAAGAATAACAATGTCGTCGCCGTATTCGCTTATAACATCCGAATAGGAGAGCACCTTAAAGCCGCGAAAGAATCTATCCCTGACAAACGAGTCGCTCGCAAAAACTCCGCATACCGCAATTCCCCGTTCGGTAAGAATATCGAGTATCTTGTCCGCTCCGTTTCCCGTACCGTAGAGAAAAACGGGACGCGCCTCATCCTTCAAAATATCCCAAAGAGAATTTTCCACGTAAACAGCGCTTCGCATTTTTCTTCCCCTTCTTACGATTTTTATAATTTTTATGATTTTTCTAAATTGCAATATCAAATAGGACAGGATAGAAAAGGTCGTCAGAGGAGCGGTAATTGAAGATTTTACGGGGTA
>CANRNZ010000105.1 GCA_947632135.1 uncultured Clostridia bacterium | reverse complement strand
TCGCGCTCTGCGGAGCGCGACGAGGGCTCTGCCCCTCGACCCCGCCGCCTTTTTGAGCCACTCCCCACAAAAGCAAAGCTTTTGCGGGGACCCCAAGGGCAAGGCGGGCCAAAACTTTTGTGCTTGGCGAGTGCGAACATAGCGCGAAAACTTTTGTGTCGGGTCTGTGCTGACTTTGTCGCTGTCACCCCGCGATGTCGGGCACCGCGTCCTCCAAAAGCCCACCTACGTCAACGCATACACCCGACGCCCTGTCGTACAGGTAATTCCCGCTTTCACATACACAGTAAACAAGCGAGTAAAAAATCGGCGCGAGACTCTCCGAATGAAGCTTCAGAGAATAAGAGGTCACGATATCGGTCCTCGGCCAAAGCGCCCTGCTCGACGTGTCAAGCGAGGAAATTATCGCGTCGATATTTTCTTTTCCGTCGATTTCGGCCACCGCCATTACGTTTTCGTCCTCAATGCAGACGTAGCATTTGTCAAACTGTATTTTTCTGAAAGACGGAACACTCTCCTTTGACGAAAGATAGACAGTCGTCGCGTTTCCCGAATATTGCTCCGTGAGCCACACGTCGGTCGGCATCTCGTCCCCGCTCGGCGTCAGCACGGTGTAAAGCGTAAACGCGCCGTACTCTCCGACAGCCTTTCCCACCCCGCACGGCTCAAAGCCCGTCGGCAGCGCGTTGTATGTGCTTTTGTCCTTTGTGTTTACGAGCATTCCGTCCTTGTATTCAAACTTTACCGTCCCGCAAGACGTCATAAAAAGGCAGCATATAAGGGTGAGCAGCGCGGCCGCTTTTTGCATTTTTTGCTTTGATTTCATTTTTTACTTATTTTACTTATTTTACTTATTCTGATATAAAAATACAATTCAAAAATTTAAAAACTCTAAAATAATACTTATGTAATACTCAGTATCCGAATTTTCCGGAAAGACTGTCGTCGTTCTTGACCCAGTCCTCAACGTCGTAGACCGTGTACTCGGTCGCGCTTTCCCTGACGACAACTGTCGATATACCCGCGTTTATCACCATTCTCTTGCACATCATGCAGGAGCAGGTGTTGGAAAAAAGGCTGCCGTCGGCGGGATTTGTACAGCACATGTAAAGCGTGGAGCCGAGCATTTTCTCACGGTCCGCGGCGATTATCGCGTTTGCCTCGGCGTGGAGGCTGCGGCACATTTCATATCTCTCACCTCGGGGAATGTTCATAGCCTCTCTCGCGCAGTACATGAGGTCCGAGCAGTTTTTTCTTCCTCTCGGCGCTCCGTTGTAGCCTGTGGAAATTATCACGTCGTTTTTTACTATTATCGCGCCGAAGCGCCGTCTGAGGCACGTGCTTCTTTCCGACACGGTCTGCGCGATATCGAGATAATAGTTCGTTTTTGAAACCCTCTCCATTTTGCGCTTATCCCTCCCTCGTTTTTATTTTAATTTAATTTAATTTAATTTATTTTCCGACCTTTTGCGGACTGCCGATTTATATATATCCGACAATATTATACGCTCTTTGAGATGATAAATCAAGTACCCCGATAACGCTTTTAAAAGCTTTTGAAAGCTTTTGAAAAACAGAAAAAACCACGCCGCGACCTGCGTTTTGCGTTTTGAGGTGCGGCGTTTTGTTTTTTGTTTTTGAAGACTAATTCGTTTTATATCTTTGCTGTTTACTTTAATCTTAATAAATCTTAAACTTAATGCTCAAAGGTATCTGCGACGTCCTTCAGGCAGCTTATAACGGACAGATGCTGGGGGCATATTTGCTCGCACTGTCCGCATTCGACGCACGACGTCGCGGGAGATGCCGACTCGGCAAGCTCCTTATAGTATGCCGAATAAGGCGACTCACCGTCGTTTTTATCTTTGCGCTCGGCGTTGTAGAGCGAAAAATATTTCGGAATCGGTATTCCCGCAGGGCACCCCGCGGTGCAGTATGAGCAGCCCGTACACGCGACGGTGATTTCTCCCTTTATTATCTCTGCGGCGCGCATAATGATTTTCATTTCTTCGTCGTTTACGGGTTTCATCTCGTTCATAAAGGACGTGTTGTCGTCGACCTGCGCGAGAGTGCTCATTCCGCTGAGAACGACCATCACATTCTCAAGACTTGCCGCAAAGCGAATCGCCCACGACGCCGCGGACGCCTTCGAATCATATTCCTTGAATGCCCTCTCGACGGCATACGGCACGTTTGCGAGCGCCCCGCCTTTTACGGGCTCCATAACTATTACTTTTTTACCGTGCTTTTTTGCCGCCTCGTAGCAGAGCCTTGCCTTTACGCTGTCGCTCTCCCAGTCAAGGTAGTTTATCTGGAGCTGAACAAATTCCATCTCGGGACATTCGGTAAATACTTTATCAACAAGCTCGGGCGAGCCGTGGTGTGAAAAGCCTATGTGCTTTGCGTATCCCGCTTTCTTCTTTTCCTTTATCCACTCAAAGCAGTCGAGCTTTTTGTATATGTCGTAGTGAGCGTCGCCCATGTCGTGGAGCAGATAGTAGTCGAAATAATCTCTGCCTGTCTTTTTCAGCTGTTTTGAAAAGATGTCGTCGCGGTCGCTCTTTGTTTTTATGTACGCCGCATGCAGCTTCGTCGCGAGAGTATACGAGTCGAGGCTGTGCCTTTTTGTCAGCACTTCCTTTACTATATCCTCGCTTTTGTAGTTTGTGTACATCCACGCGGTGTCAAAATATGTAAATCCTCTGTCGATAAACATATCGACCATTTTTTCAAGCTGCTTTATGTCAGTCTCGTCTGTCCCCTCAATCGAGGGAAGTCTCATAAGTCCGAATCCGAGTTTTTTCATGAGTTGCTCCTTTGTAATTGTTGCCTTTATTATTTTACCGCCGTATTCCGCTTTTGTCAACTTTAATTTGATAATGCGCGCCGCAGTTTTGACAATTAAAGTCTTATATGATAAAATATGATAAAATATAATAAAATATAATAAAACAGCTTATAAAATTCCAAAATAAGGGAGGTGCGCGCATGACCTTTATTGTCTGCGTCGACGACAGAATGGGGCTGTCATTCGGGAAAAGGAGGCTGAGCCGCGACTCTGCGCTGTGCAGGCGCATATCCGAAATAAAGGGCGGCGCCGCGCTTTACGTGTCGGAGTACAGCCGCCCGCTCTTTGAGGGAATATGCGAGGTGTCGCTGCGCGGCAAGACGGACTCCCCGAAGGACTGCGAGGGATATTACTTTTTTGAAAACGAGGACCCGTCGGAGCTTTTTTCGGGCGCGGGGCGCATTGTCATCTACAAATGGAACAGGCGGTATCCGTCGGATGTTAAGCTGACGTATCTCCCGTGGGAACACGTGAAGGACGACAAATGGGTTCTTTCGTCAAGCTGTGATTTTCGCGGAAGCTCACACGAGAGAATAACGGAGGAAACGTGGGAGCGCCGTCCCGAAAATTCCGAAAAGCCCGAAACTGCCGAAAATTCCAAAAAATTCCAAAAGTCATAGAATTTTAAGGCGCGCTCGGGGTAAAATAAAAGGGCGGAGGACGAGACTCCGACTAATAGTCACAAAGGAATTTTATTCTGTGAGCGATATTTCGGGTTTTAATAATTTAAATAATTTAAACGAACCGTACAGGTCGGCGGAGCCCGACTGCTTTTACGATATAATAATCATCGGCGCGGGCCCCGCGGGGCTTACCGCCGCGGTTTATGCCGGAAGGGCTGAAAAGCGCGTGCTCATTATCGAAAAGAACTCTGTCGGCGGTCAGATAACGTACTCGCCGAGAGTTGAAAACTATCCCGCTATCGACTCGGTAAGCGGGGTCGACCTTGCGCAAAGAATGCTCTCTCAGGCGACCTCTTACGGCGCCGATATCCGCTATGACGCCGTGACCTCGGTTGACGCCTCGGGACGCATTAAGACTGTTTACACAGCGGGCGGGAAGACCCTCAGAGCCCGAGCGCTGATAATCGCCGTCGGCGTAAAGCACAGGACACTCGGCGTTGACGGTGAAGAGGGCCTTATAGGAAACGGCATATCCTTTTGCGCAGTATGCGACGGAGCTTTTTACAGGGGAAAGACCGTCGCCGTCGTCGGCGGAGGAAACTCCGCGCTTCAGGAGGCGCTTCTGCTGTCCGAAAGCGTAAAAAAGCTCTACGTGATACAAAACCTTGAGAATTTTACCGGCGAGAAGAGCCTTCGCGCAAGGCTTACAAAAAAGGACAACGTCGAGTGTTTTATGGGGAGCGTCGTTTCGGCGCTTCACAGCGACAAAGGGCTTCTTTCGGCAATTACGGTCAAGAGCGGCGGCGCCGAGAGACTGCTCGATGTCGACGGGCTTTTTGTCGCCGTGGGGCTTGAACCCGAAAACGGGATATTTGAGAGCGCGGCGTCCCTTGACGGCATGGGATATTTTAAGAGCGGCGAGGACTGTCTTACCGAGAGCGCGGGGGTGTTTGTCGCGGGGGATTGCAGAGCGAAAAAGGTTCGTCAGGTGACGACCGCGTGCGCCGACGGAACGGCGGCGGCTGTCGCCGCGTGCGAATATACGGACAGCGAATTTTTTTAATAATGCTTTACGTATAAAAATTATAAGCTAAAAAGAAAATGCGGCAGGGCTCGGACGAACCCTGCCTTTTTCGTCTTTAAAAAATTAAAACCGTGAAAAACCGTCTGAATTATTAAAATCATTAAAATCAAATAAAATCAAATAATTAAACGACATTCCGAATATAGATTTATAGAATTTAATTATGCGGATTTAAAAAGAATAATTTTATGCTGTAATACCGCCGCCGCGCTTTTTTTCGCGCATTGACGGCAGCTTTCGGGGGGCTCTTGTGGGACGTACCAAACAATTTTTTATAAATGCGCTTATGCTGTCGGGCGTCAGCATACTGATACGCCTTATCGGCGTCAGCTTCAACGCTTTTATAGCGGTAAAGGTGGGCGAGGAGTGCATGGGTCTTTTTACACTTGTTTCAAGCGTATACGGGCTGTCCGTCACCTTCGCGACGTCGGGGGTGAATCTTGCTGTCGTAAGTCTCGTGTCGGGTATTATAGCGAAGGCGGAAAAGCGCGGCGAGGGTATGCCGTCGGAAAAGCTGAAACGCGCGGTTCGCGCCGCGGTATTGTACAGCCTTTTTTTCGGCGCGGTGACGGGAGTTGTCGTTTACGCTTTTTCGGATTTTATCGGAGTGAGGCTCCTCGGTGACGCGCGAACGGTAAAATCTCTGAGGGTCTTTGCGGTAAGTCTCGTCCCGATTGCGGTGAGCACCGTTTTCACGGGCTATTTTACGGGCGCGAGGCGCATATACAAAAACGCTGTCGTATCGCTGTGCGAGCAGGCGGCCAAAATATTTGTAATCACGGCGGGGCTCGTGCTCATTGCGCCGAGAGGAATCGAGTGGGCGTGCCTTGCGATAGTGGGCGGCGGCGCGGCGTCCGAGGCGGCGTCTCTTATTTCGTCCTTTACTCTCTATATTTTTGACAGGACAAGAAAGAACAGGCTCGCGGGGAAGGACTCGTCGAACCTTTTTTCCTCTGTAAAGGAGGTCGCCTCCCTCGGGATACCTGTCGCGCTCGGCTCGTACGCGAGGCAGGGGCTTCTTACGGCGGAGCATCTCGCTATTCCGTGGGGGCTGTCGCGCTACGGTCTTGACAAATCCGAATCCCTTTCCGCATACGGCGTAATGCACGGAATGGTAATGCCGCTTGTCATGTTTCCGTCCGCCGTGCTGTACTCGTTTGCGGGGCTTCTTGTACCCGAGCTTTCGGAGTGCCGCGCTGTCGGTAACGAGAAACGAGTTATTTCCATCGGGGAAAAGGTTTTTCGCGCGTCCCTCTTCTTTTCAATATGCGTCGCGGGGATTTTCCTTTCTTTTTCCGAGGTTATCGGAATATCAATGTACCAAAGCGCCGAGGCGGCGCGCCAGCTTCATCTTATCGCCGCCCTTATTCCCGTTATGTATCTCGACTCTGCGGTAGACGGAATGCTTAAAGGGCTCGGCGAGCAGGTCTACTGCATGAAAGTAAATGTCGTCGACTCGGCGATGTGCCTCGTCCTTGTTTTTGTCCTCGTACCTGCCTTCGGCATCGACGGGTATATTGCGCTGCTGATAATAAGCGAAATGGTCAACGCCTCGCTCAGCATTATGCGCCTTGTTAAGGTCACGGGTCTCAAAATACGGATAGTCAAGTGGATAGTTCTGCCGTTTTTGTCTGTTTTCGGCGCAACTCTGCTGACAAAGCCCTTTGTAAGGCTTATCGGTGTGTTTTTTGATTTGAAAAATATCTCGGCGGCGTTTCCGATTGCCGTTTGCGCGGTTTTTTATATCGTCTTTTGCTGTGCCCTCGGGGTCATACGGTTTGACGCGCGCCGCCTTGCGGGAGGGATAATAAAAAAGAGAAAGAAAAGAGCGTGTGAATAATAAAGGAAAAGACTAAAAAAATTTAAAAGAGTAAAAACAAAAATTACCCGACGCCGAGACGTCGGGTAATTTTTGTTTGGTTTACAATGCGGTGATAAAACCGTATCGAGCCGTTTTGCGCCGTTTCGAATATTTCAAATAATTTATAACGACTGCGCTTTACGGCAAATTGTGGTAAACTCGGGCAGCGAAGCTTATTTGACTTCGACTTCTGCGCCTGCCGCTGTGAGCTTCGCCTTGAGCTCCTCGGCCTCTTCCTTGGAAGCGCCTTCCTTGACTGTCTTGGGAGCGCCCTCGACCATATCCTTAGCCTCTTTGAGTCCGAGACCGGTTATCTCGCGGACAACCTTGATAACGTCGAGCTTCTTTGCGCCGAAGCTCTTGAGAACGACGTCAAACTCAGTCTTTTCCTCAGCTGCGGGAGCGGCGGCCGCGCCGACAGCGGCAACGGCAACGGGAGCGGCGGATACGCCGAACTTCTCCTCGATAGCCTCAACGAGCTCTTTTGTTTCCAGAAGTGTGAGGGCTTCAATAGCCTCAACAATGCTTGTAATTTTTTCGCTTGCCATTTTTAATTCCTCCGATACTTGATATAATGTAGAATTGTTTTTAACTGATTTTTTGCAGTTTTTGTGTTTTTTGCAGCCCTGTTATTCGGCGGCAGCGCCCGCTTCGGCGCCCTCGCCGCCCTTTTCGACTACGGCGTTCAGGGCAACGGCGAGTCCTGTAATGGGACCCTGAATGCTTCCGAGGATTCTTGCTATCATTACTTCCTTTGTGGGAGTATCGGCAAGAGCCTCGACTGTGGCGCTGTCGATGACGGCGCCTTCAAGAAAGCCCGCGCGGAGCTTGAAGGACTCAATCTTTTCGGCGTACTGCTTGAGTATCTTTGCGGGGGCGACGGGGTCGCTGTAGCTGATTGCGACGGCGTTCATTCCCTCGAGATGCTCTTTCATGGCTCCGAAACCGACCTCATCGCAAGCGCGGCCGATAAGAGTATTCTTTATGACCGCGTATTCGACGCCCGCCTCACGCAGACTTGCGCGGAGCTTTGTGTCGTCCTCGACGGTGATGCCCTGATATTCAACAAGGACGCCTGACGCGGCCTTTGAGAATTTTTCGGCGAGCTCGGCTACGACTGCCTTTTTTTGCTCCAAAACCTTTGCACTCGGCATTTTTATTTCCTCCTGTTTGAATTTTGCTGTTTGAATTTCGCAGGGTATGTTTTAAGCTCAAAAAATAAAGGTCTTTTCCGCACCGAAAAAGACCGTGAAATAACAAGTAAGCACCCGTATTCTGTCCTCCTCGGCAGGGAAGCTGAGCTTTTACCGTAACCTGCTGTCTTTGGATAACGATGGTATGATACCACAAAACGCGGGAGATGTCAAGCGTTTTTTAAATTTTTTTGAGAGGGTCACCTTTTTCAAAGTTAGCACGAACTTGTCCCAAAAGTTTTGGTCAAGCTTTTTCAAAAGCTTGCGGGGTCGAGGGGCA
>CANRNZ010000104.1 GCA_947632135.1 uncultured Clostridia bacterium | reverse complement strand
CCCAGCTTGAGGAGCTTGACCGTCCCACCCTTGTCCGGCTTATCCAGAAAATCGAGGTCGGCGAGAAATATCAGGTGGATGACCACATGGAACGGGACATCAACATCTACTACAATTTCGTAGGCTTTGTGGAACTGTAAATCCGTCATGCTTTATGCAAGGTTGACTAACGAGGGGATTTATAAAGGCATGAAAGCCCCGAGCTTACCGCTCCTGCGGCGCGCGCCGCGGGAGCGCTTTTTTGTTTTTATGGGTTTCGGATTATTTAATATTTAAAGATTATACTTTGTTTTTATACGCTCAAGAACCTTTCCGACAGGTTTCAGCCCAATTAGAAGAAAAACAGCGTTCGAGACGACGTATACCGCGGTAAACGGCAAGGCGGAAAGCGATGCCGCCGCATAGCGGGACAGATTAAAAAAGCCGTCCGCCCACAGAACTGTCCATACGTCCATGATGAGAGAATAAAGGACGCCCGAGAAAAGCGCATAGAGCAAAAGAAACGCCTTTCCTTTTTTCAGCCGCTCGGAAAGAAGCCCCGCGAAAAAACCGATTATACCCCAGCCGAACATCTGAAACGGCGTCCAAGGTCCCTGACCGAAATAGAGATTCGATATCAAGGCAGACATCGCCCCCGTCATAAACCCCGCCTCAGCTCCGAAGTATATCGCGCATATCACCGTTATCGCGGTCACAGGCTTAAAGCCCGGTATCGGCGCGAAGACTACTCTGCCGACACAGGAAAGAGCGGTCATCGACGCGATAACGAGAAGTCTTCCCGTTTTGGACTCCGTTTTTTCAAAGTACAGGAAAAACGAGGCGACAAAAAGAACCGTGGCGGAAAGAATTATCCACGCGTACCGCCTTTCGCCGAAGGCAAGATAGCCGACTGTGACAAGAGTCGGAATCAAAATTGAAAACGCGAGACACACGAGAGCCTTTTTCACCTTTTCCCGCCGCATTTTTTCACCCGCCTTTTAGTTTTTTATATTCTTTAAATTCTTTAAAATCCGCCGCACGACATCGGCGTTTCAGCTCCCACAGTACTCCTTGCAGCGGCGCACCACCTCGCCGCACGTCACGGCGTCCTTCCATATGTCGCGCGCGATGCGGTTCGCGGCTGTCGTGTAAAAATTATTTTCAGAAAAGAAAAGACTCGGCTCGGCGACGGACAGTATTTCCCCGTCAAAGAAAAGCGCGCACCTGTCGGCGCACTCCGCGGCGAACTCCGCGTCGTGCGTTACCGCAAGAAC
Source organism: uncultured Clostridia bacterium (assembly GCA_947632135.1). Taxonomy (GTDB): domain Bacteria; phylum Bacillota; class Clostridia; order Oscillospirales; family CAG-272; genus RUG14199. The sequence goes on along the minus strand of CANRNZ010000104.1, from coordinate 6,653 downwards.
GGCGACGCCGTCGCTTTTCAGCCCTTTTATAATATTGCGAAGCTCGTCCTTTGAAAAGGCGTCAAGGCCTATAGTCGGCTCGTCAAGGAGAAGTATCTTAGGCTTTGATATAAGAACCTTGCAAAGAGCGAGCCTCTGCATTTCCCCTCCGCTGACGTCGTATGGGTGCCGGCGCAGCAGATGAGAGAGACCCGCTTTTTTTGCAAGCTCCGCCGCAAGCGCCTCTCTGTCGCTCTTTTTTACGCCCGCCATGGAAAAGATTTCGCAAAGGTCCTCAATTACGGTGTCCTTTACAAACAGAGCGCTTGTATCCTGCGGCAAATACGCGAGGTTTTCGCGGTAGAGGGACGCGCCTCTGTACTCGCTTATCCGTTTCCCGTTTACGCTGACGCTGCCCCTGTAGGCTCTGTCAAGGCCCGCAAGGACGTTCAGCGCCGTCGTTTTTCCGACGCCGTTCCCGCCGAGAATGCAGAAGGCCTCGCCGCGCCGCACGTCAAAGCTCACGCCGCGAAGAACATCGGGAAGCGCCCTCCCGTACCGAAACCACACGTTTTTCATCTCGGCGGCAAGAACCCCAAAGTCGCGTCGGCTTTTTTTGTTTTCCGCCGTCCGCTCGCTTTCTTTTTCTTTTGCTTCTTTTATTTCTTTTGCTTCGCCGCCGCAAAAATCCTTATCCGAGCGCGCGGCGCCCGAAAAATTATTTAAGAGAAAATCCCGTCCCTCTCTTACTGTCAGAGGCGACTCTCCGCGCATATCAAGCCCTCGGTATATCCTGACGGCGCTCGGCATGGCGCGCATCATCGGGTGGCGTGAGTTCTCCTCAGCAAGGCGCTCGCCTATTTTACGCGGCGCGTCGCATATGAGTATTTTCCCGTTTTCCATAAGAATGACCCTGTCCGCCGTCGGGAGCACCTCCTCGAGACGGTGCTCGGACAGAATAATGCTCAGCCCCGTCTCGCGGTTCAGCTTTTGCAGCGTCGAGATAAAATCCGCCGCCGCAATCGGGTCAAGACGGCTTGTCGGCTCGTCAAGGAGCAGCAGCTTCGGCCCCATTACCATTACCGACGCGAGGTTCAAAAGCTGTTTTTGTCCGCCCGAGAGCTCGTCCGTCTTTTTTCTGAAAATGCTCTGAATACCGAAAAAGCTTGCCGTCTCGCCGACTCTTCTTCGAATCGCGTCAGTCGAAAGCCCCATGTTTTCAAGACCGAAGGCGAGCTCGTGCCAGACCTTGTCGGTTACAATTCCGCACTCGGGGTTCTGCCCGACAAAGCCGATTTCCCCCGCGTTTTCGGTATCCTCAAGCGGCACTCCGTTATAGAAAATACGCCCGCTTTTCTCCCCCGCGGGAGCGCACTCTTTTTTTATAAGGCGAAGCAGAGTCGTTTTCCCGCAGCCCGAAACGCCGCACAAGACAACAAACTCTCCGCGGGAAACGGAAAAATTTATATCCGAAAGCGCAAAATCAGACTCACCCTCTCCGTTCGGGTAGCGAAAGCTTAAATTTTCGACACGCAGTATTTCCATACGAGCGCCTCCTTTACTTCAATTAAAAACGGCATAAAAGTCACTGCGCCGAATACAGCGTATACCGCAGCGGACCACGCGGTGAGCCTCAGCGCGCCGAGCCGCGGGTAGTACTCAAAGCCGACGGAGAAAAACGCCTCGCCGAGAAGCGAAATACCGAAGGACAAAAGACAGACGAAAATAAGCGCCGCATCTCTCGGGGTAAATTTAAAAAGCGAAAAGTTCGTTCGTTTCTTTTTTTCGCATTTCACGTTTTTTACGTTTTTTCCGTTTTTTATTTTTTCCGCGCGTTTTATGTATTTTCCGTACCCGCGCGCCCTCATTGACGCCGAGGTCTCCATTGCGTTTTCAAGAGTCCACGGAATCATCGAAAGAAAGACTCTTACGTGGAATTTCACCCTGTCCGAGACGCTTTTTCCCGAATACAGCCCCATCGTCCTTTGTGCGCGCTCGACGCGGTGAAAGCGTTTTACAAGCATTGGGATAAACCTTAATGCCATTGAAAGAACGAGTGAAAATTTCGGAGACGCCGCCATTGCAAGATAAAGAATTTTATCACTCGTCATAACATCGCAAAAGCACCTGCACAAAATCAGCGCGCCGATTACCGTCGCCGCAAGGGAAACTCCGTAAAGGAGCGCCTCAAGAGTTACGGGGTTGCCGTTCATGAAAAAAAGCGGGGTCACTCCGTTATGTGAAAAAAGCGGATTTGTTAGCGCAGTCATAGCAAAAAGCGCAAGGTAAAACGGCGCATCCGAAAGAAGCGTCCCCACCCCTTGCAGAGCGCCGAGAAAGAGCGCCGCTCCGACAAGCGCCTCCGCTTGGAGCACGGGATTTTTTGTGAACATCAGAACCGTAAGCACCGACAGAAAGTACACCGCGAGAGATACGGGATGAAAATTTTTAAATGCTTTCATTTTTATTTTCTTTTTCAGACTTTATTTTATATTTTTCAAATTTCGCGTTAAAATTCCGTTTTTCGTTTCCGTTTTTATTTTAATTTTGGCTCTCCCCCATCCACTCTGCCCCGACGTCGCGCCCGAGGTCGCATGTGTATACCCACTCCACGTTCTGCCCGTCGCGCAGCTTGTACTCGGAACAGCCGTACCTCGGAAACTCCCCGTCCACGCGGTACATCCAGCCCGAAAGAGGGCCGAGGGAAAACTCGTAAAGATAATTTATCCCCTGAATGTAAACGCTGCCGAACGGGCTTTTATTTGCGCCCTGAAATTCCATTTGTATGCGCTCATGACGCGCCGCGCGCAAAAGAACGTCAAACACGCTGTCGCCCTCTCTCAGCACATATTCGGTCGGCGGGAGTATTACCCCGTCGGGCGGCACAAATTCTTCGTCTCTCAGCGACGGCGGCAGGTCGCCGTAATTTTGCAGGACGGTGTCGCACCTGATACTGAGCGTCACAGTTTCGCTCTCGGGGGTTATGTCGTCGATATGGATAAGGTAGTATTCCTCCACCGTTTCAATATGCGTGCCGTTTATCAGCACCGCAAGAATGAGCGCGATACCAAACACGCTGAGTATATCCTTTTTCACGGTGTCCCCCCTTTTTATTTCAGCTTATTTTCGATTATATTCGGCTGTTGTTTTTCCGCCGCTCCGTGCAAAGTCGGCTATGACCCGTCCTTTGCCCTTCGGCGTCTTTTATATAATCTTCTTGCGAGAAAAACAAAAACTGCAAGCAAAACAGCTCCCGCCGCGGCGGAAACTGCCGCGGAGCGCGTAAGACTCTCTATTTGCGCCTTTGCCTTTACAACGTCGTCCCAATGCTCGATTTTTGTCCTGTCGTATTCGCTCAGCGCAAAATACCTCTCGCAAATCGAATCGACAGTCCTTTTATCCCTCAAAGATATGCTCTCAATGGGATATATTTTTTCAAGAATTTCGCCGTTCAAGCTGTCGATTTCGCGCCGTATTTCTTCTATTTTCTCTTTCATGGCGCAAAGCTTTTGAATATACTTCTCTTTTTTGTCTTTATCAAAATCAAATTCCGACGTGCGCTCCAATTTTTCAAGCAGCGCCGTAACCGTGACGTACTGCTCGACAGTCGGCGCATCGGGCAGAGAAAGAAGCGTTTTCTCATCCTCCTCGGTAAATTTTGAATATTTTGAATATTCAGAAGATTCAGAAGATAAAAAACCGTCCTCAGCCGTCTCACCCGCCGCGGTCTCCTCCGCTCGAAAATCGTACAGAGTCCGCATATTGTTTTGATGTCTCCAAAGCGCCGCTGCCGCAAGCAGAGCCTGCGATGTGGCAATAAAGTTTGACACTCCGGGCTCCGAGGCGGGGTTTTCCGCGTCGGCGTCATACGAATGGGTAAATCCGCCGTCGGGCCGCCTGTAGCGAAGGAGCCCGTCAAGGAGAGTATTTCCGTTTTTTATAAAACGCTCGTCCGAAAGAGGGTCTATGCCGAGACAGCAGAGAGCTATTATGACCTGAGCGGTGCTCTCCGCGTTTTCTGTCCCCCACGACGCATAGTCTCCGCCGTCAAGCTGCATCGCCGAAAGGCAAAGAAGCGCCTCATCGACGGCATGCCTCACGCTCGACTCCGTCTTGACGCCCGTCTCCTTTGAAACATAAGTGTATATTTTTTCATCGTTATAATAAGGCGCGAGCGCCTGGATCGCCATTGCGGTAATGTCGGCGTCCGACACCGCGCCGCCGAGAGCAAAGCCCCCGTCGGAAAGCCTGCCCGAAAGTATTTCGGCAATAATATCCTCGCGAGCGGCGCATGCACCGCTCGGCACGGCGTAACGCTTGCTGTCAAGAGTGATAAGCCCCCAGATAAGAGCGTTTATCCCCTGCCTTCCGAGCGGCGCCGTTTTCCCCCTGTTATACGTCCCGTCCGCGATGAGATTTATCTCTTTTCCGTTTTTGTCCGCGCCGAAGCTTTCGGGGTCGCCGCCCGACGCCAGAACCGCAAGGGAAATACGGTGCCACTCGGTCGCCTTTACAGCGCTCAGCTTTTCGTCTTTCCGATACGCCTTTTCGACGTAATCTCTGAGCACGGCAAGATATGCCGCGTACCCGTCGGACACGCCGAGACGGGAAAAGGCTATCGGGAACCAGTCGCCCGCCGTTGTGCCGCAGAGCTCCAAAAAAGCTCCGCTGAAAAGCTCCTCCCCATGCGACGCGCCGAATGAGGATTTCATATAGTCGATTATCCCCTCGGCTATCGACATCACGTTCTCCGACTGCTCGCTCTCCGCGCGCGCGGCTTGAGGTGTGATTAGAAAATGCGGGAGGAAAAACGAAATTATAAGAACGAGAGATATAATATTCAAAAAACGGCAAGGCGGAGTCTCATAGTCACTCACCGCCGTCGGACTCGTTTTCGGATTTTTCTTTGTTTTCTTCGTTTTCTTTTTTGTTTTCACCCTTTCGCGCCGCCTTTCTTTTAAAAACTTGAAACACGCCGACGGCAGAAATAAGTAAAAATGCCGAGGACAAAAGAACGACAGTTTTTATATTTCCCCCGTGCTCTTTTTCCGCCGTTCCCGTATCGGCTTTTTCTTTTTCCGATTTATCTGATTTATCGCCTTTGTCGGCTACTATGTCGGCTGATGACGTGTTGGCGCCATTTGACTCGGCGGAGTCTTTTTTGCTTTCCTCGCCGATACTGTCGGACTCGTTTTCGCCGCTTTCCGTATCGGGGGCTCCAAGACCTCCCGCGCCGTCGCTCGTCATGTCCTCTTTGCCATGCGCCTGTGCGCCGATTGAAATATCCCCCGCGGCGGCTTCCGTTTCGTTTTTGCCTTTTTCGGCGCTGCCGCTTTCCGCACTTTCATGCTCTCCTTTGACGCCGCCGCTTGAGGGCTTTTCCGCGCTGTCGGAATTTCCGGGCTCACCGAACTCACCGAGCCGCTCGGCGGCGGACAGCGCCTCGCATAGCGCCTTTTCCGCGCCGTCGACAGCGCTTTGAGAGGCATTTGGCAAAACGGCGGCCGAGAGCGCGCCTGAGTAGGCGTCCTTTACAATGCTTTCCGACGTAAGCCCCGACGAGGCGGCTCTTGCAAGCGCTTCGGTGAGACGGTCCTTGTTTGCCGTCTTGTAGTAACCGGGGACGGGCCCTCCCCCTACGCCCGGTATCGCGGCGCCGACAGAGCCCGCGCCGCCGATATCCGCGCCGTACGCGAGGGTAAACTGCACGCGAACGACGTCGCCGTCCTTTAAAAAGGTGTCCGAAAGACTCACGCCCGGAAAAACGTTGTTGACGCAGTACATCCACCCCGAGCCGTTTGTAAACACGAACTCTCCGATACACCCCGTCCAATTCTTTACGTAATCGTCCTCGTCGAAGAACGTCACGCTGTCCTTAATTAAGGGGACGAGAAAGGCGGGGAGCGACGGCGACAGACTCAGCTTTCCTGCGCTTTGCGGCGTATCGCTTTTTGTATATCTCCCGAATTTATCGCTCGGCATGTCCCCGTCCGCGATATACGCAAGATAAAACGAATCCGACGCCGTACCGCTGTAGTATGCGGCAAAACCGTTCTCGGAGAGAAGACGAATAAGCCCGCAGGCCGAGCTCTCGCCCTTGTAAATCGGCATTTTGACGGGATGGACAAGATACCCGCATCCAACGGTAAAAAGCTCGACGCTCCACGTCGCGTATCCTACGGGCGCCGAGGAAGATTCGGCGTCAAAGCCCGACACTGCGAAGGCGCGGGGCGCCGAATTAAGGAGCGTCGCAAGCGCGAAGAGGACGCACAGCGACGATAAAAAGCGATTTTTCATATACGCATCGGCTCTCCTTTCGATTTTTGCGCAGACGATTGGGATGTTTTCGCGCGTTGTTCGCACAGACTTGTTCGGAAAGTTTTCGTCCACCTTTTTCAAAAGGTGGCAGGGTCGAGGGGCAGAGCCCTCGTCGCGCTCCGCAGAGCGCGAAAGCTCCGATACGCGTTCTTTTTGCAAAGCTTTTTCTTGCGCTTCTGAGTCAAGAAAAAGCGTTGGGCGGTTTGTGCTGTATAAACCCTCGTGGCAGAACCCCACCGGCGCTTCGCGCCACCTCCCCTTTCAGGGGAGGCTCTGACACTGGCCACTGACCACTTCAGAAACTAACTTCACCGACGCTTTTCTTTGACGCAATCGGCGCAAAGAAAAGCTGCAAA
>CANRNZ010000103.1 GCA_947632135.1 uncultured Clostridia bacterium | reverse complement strand
TTCATAAATTTTCAGGTTATCCATAGTCTACCACCAAAAAGTAAGAGCAGAGTTTTCACCCTGCTCTTACCGTTAAGCTCGCGCTTTGAGTGGCGAAACACTCACTCTTAACTTTCTTGAACAGGACCAAGAGAAGTCCACTCAATAAATTTCTCATTTAGGGCTGAGATACACCCCTAAGCATATTATATGCATTTTCGGCTGATTTGTCAAGGGCTCAGGGAAATCTAATTGTTACTTTATTGTGAACCTAATCAACCCGACTACTTCGTTTGGCATATCCACATCCGCAATCGGTTTTAGAAAGCTCTAATAAGAAATTTTTAATTAGACAAAACTATGCCTCGTTGGAACAAGCATAAAAAAGCAACCGTCGCACTCGGTGATAAACTCACTCTGTGCGGCGGTTTTTTTGTTCTGTAACGAGAAAAAATGCTCAGAATTTTTTGTTGTCACTATCTTGACAACAGGGGGTTCACGCCCATTGCCGTCAAATCAATAAAGAAATATTCAAGCAGCTTGTTCATACTCAAGTTACCGACTCTTCTGCGCAACTTCAGCATATTGACAAGATACTGTGCCGCCGTGACGCTTTTCAGCTCGGCTTCAAATTTCGCCGCTTTTTTCGGATTTCCCTTGCAGCCTTCGATTTTTCCGTTCAGACGGTTTAATTCAAAGCTTGCGCCATCGCTGATATATGAAAAATCCCGAAGATATTTGCCCTTGTAAGGACAGGTGCAAATCTTTCCGTACAGATTTGTATATTTTGAGCGCGTAGATCTCATGTTGTTAAGCAAACGAAGCAGAGTCTGTTCCTGCGCACTTTCATGCGGCGCGACAAATGACATCAGATTTTCGGGTATGTAAAACGGTTTTTCCGCAGCTTTTTCTACCACTGTGTACAAATCATAAAATTTGCCGTAATTGGAGCGGATAAGCTCTCTGTGCGCAATGAGGCGCATTCTGTCCTGACGTTCTTCCTTGGAATACACCTCGTCAATCTCAAAGACATAAAACGGCAATTTTTCCCGGCGCATAATTCCAAGGGCAACGTACATATCACGTCGACGCAGCGGGACAGTTACCGTTTTTGCGGACAGCTCACGGTAAACATCCCACGCATCAACTGCTAATATTGCGCCATAAAGATTGGCGCATGCCGAAAAGAAAGTGCGGAGAAACTCTATTTGTTTTTCCTCCAGCCCCGCCTCACCATACAGGCGGGCAATGCTTTTCTCGGATAAAGGCTTCGGATACGGCATAATAATCCCTCCAATAATAGTCCTTAATAGTCTTTCTAATTAAAAGCTTGACAGTTTAAGCGCTTTATGAACTTTCAAGTTATTTAAAATACTAAAGCAAAAATTCAGCCAAGGCGGCAAGACCTCCCGCGTTTTCTCACCGCGGCAATGAGACAGCCTCAGCAAAACGCGAGGCGCGGCAGCTCACAACAACGCGCCTGCCCTGCCAAGCTTATGCTGAGTACTTTACTACAGTATAACAAATTAAAGGGACAATATCAATATTTATCAATATTTATCAATATTTATCAATATTTATCGAAATATATCGAAGTAATGCAGAATGCGATCTGAGGCTGTTTTGATGTTTTGATATTCCGATATTTCGATACATTTTCTCTTAAGGTGAGCAGAGCCGAACCTTATGCAAATCAAATTTCGCCAATTAACCGAATTGATTATAAAATAATGCCCTTCGCAATTTTATAATTTAAATCACTTTAATCAATTTAATCACTTTAATCAATTTAATCCTATAACGGAAAATTTTGATTTCATTTTACTGAATAATCCCCCACAAACTACAAACAATAACAGTGCAAAGCAAAAAAATAAAGGAGATTCCGATATATGAAAGCTACAGGAATTGTCAGGAGGATCGACGACCTCGGAAGAGTCGTCATTCCGAAAGAAATCAGAAGAACTATGAGAATCCGCGAGGGCGACCCTCTTGAGATATACACAGACAGAGAGGGAGAGGTGATTTTTAAGAAGTACTCCCCTATAGGAGAAATGGCGACCTTTGCCGCTCAATACGCCGAGACGCTTTACAAGACGTGCTCCATGGCGGTTGTAATTTGCGACAGGGACGCCGTCATTGCGTGCGCCGGCATTTCGAAAAAGGAATATACCGACAGAAAAATTTCAGCGGAATTTGAGAGAATAATTGAAGAGCGCTCCTTATATCACGCCGAGGGCTCGGGCAGCGCTGTTCCGGTCGTGGACGGAGCCGCAGCCGCCGTGAGCTGCGCAATGCCGATAATAAGCGACGGCGACGTCACGGGGTGCGTTGCCTCCGTCGTGACCGATATGTCGTCGGCGTCGTCTCTTTCACGCGATATTGAGACAAAGCTCGTTCAGACAGCGGCAAGCTTTCTCGGGCGTCAGCTTGAGGGCTGAGAATTTTTCGGACGTATTTTAAAATTCAAGACCCTGATACGCTCTTTATATTTAATAATCCGAAACTTGCCGACGGCGTGTGAATATTCGTCCTTTCGGCTAAAAAGCCGAAGCATTTCGCGCTTCGACGCGACAATCAGCGCCGCATTATACACGAATTTAATACAAAGTCCGATACGAATATATTCGAACAGCATATTTTCAAAATGACGAAAAGAAAAACACAAAAACACAGCGCTTTACGGGATGGGAAATCCCGCAAATAACGCTGTGTTTTCTATTTTGCAAAGCGGAGTGTCCCGCTTTGTTTTTGTAAATCATGCCTGCCGCACAGACAGAATATTTACCTAAAATACCCTGCCTGTATTGCCTCAGACATTAAAGTTTTTTAGTCCCGTCTTCGCTTTATTTTGCAAGAATTTTCTGAAGCTCGAGAAGATCTTGTGTATTTACCTCGTCGTCCTTGTTGATATCGGCAAGCGTTTCATTGATGCTTACGCCGTCAACGGCCGCTATTGCCGCCTTGAGGCATCTGAGGTCGACCGTGTTTATCTTGCCGTCGCCGTTTACGTCTCCGTAAAGGTTCGTATCGACGGGTCCCTCGGAGACTTGCTTTTCAATAGCGTTTCCGAGCTCAATTCTTACCTTCGCGAATATATCCTCGCTTGTAAGCTCGCTGTCCCAGGAGCTTCTGTCAAATCCGGGGAGAGACAGATAGCATACGATGTCCTTCGAGACCTTGGATATCATCTCCTGCATCTTTTCCTCGCCGAAGTACTGACGGTAGAGATTCAGCATTTCGTAGTCCTCAACACCGTCGCGCATGTTCTCGACTCTGATGGAGCCGACATACTTCTGTCCTCTGAGCCTTGCGGTCCCCACTGCGTCCGTACCGTAGAAAAGAACGCCGTTTCCGTAGATATTGTACTCATTTTGGGCGCCTCTTGTCATCTCGTTGACCTTCCACGAGCCGCCGAGGGAGCCGTCAAACTTATTGGACGAGCCGTTAGTTACGGTTTTCGCCTCATTATCCCATTGATTAGAACCGTAATAGAGATATCCGGTGGAGCCGACCTGCATCGACTGCCAGAACATAAGCTCTGTCTGAAGACCGGTGTTCTCGATAAGGTGGTTGCAGTAAGTATAGTGGGAGTTGTTTCCGCTTGCGTACCACCAGAGCTTGATATTCTTGCCCTCTGCCGCTTTCTCTGTCTGATATGCCTTGAATCTTTCGGCAAAAGTACCGAAAATGCTGTCCCAGTCAAAATAGCATGCTGAGGTGTTTAAAATATTGAATCCCGAAACGATACCGTTGAGGTTTCTGACTTTTGTTGCCGCCTCGTTTGTGCCTACGTAATCGGTGAGATATTCGGGCGGTGTGAACGCGTTCATTTTGGGGCACCAAAGTGTAACGGCGTCGGCGTCGAACATTCCCTGTGTCGCGTCCTTTGCCCCGTCGAATCTGCCGCTGCCGTCGTCCGCCGTCAGGTAGACTCCGTCCTTGAGGGCGAGATCATTAGAATATGTGTAATACGGATAGGGGTGATTTTCGTGGAAAGGAACCGTGTAGTATGTATTTTCGGGATCCCATGCGTTGGACGCTGTGATGTACCTGTTTATGACGTCGGTAACTGTCGTATGTCGTGGTTTCTCGGGATTAGCAGCGGCGAGCGCATCCGCCTGCTCCTGTGAGGTCGGCTCGTCAGTAAGGTAGAAGTATGCCTTTTCCTTTATCTCGTCCCAGTTTTCCATTTGGCTGAGGTCATCGTGTACAGCCTTTATCTGCGCGGTCGAAAGCCCGCCGAGATATGAGCTCTTATCCGCTATTCTGAACACCGCGACGCGGGGATTTGAAATATACGGGTTGGATGAGTTAAGCTCGCCCGGTACGTTCATTCCGAGAAGTCTGTTCTCAAGGAGATAATCGTACCACTCCTTGTACATATCCTCGGTGTACTGTGTCGCGTCGATATAAATCGACGTCTCGTAGCTCAGCTTTTCGGGAATTTCAAAATCCCAGACGTACGCGTAAACGGTTGCTGTCTTTACGATTTGGTTATCGGAATTTAAAAGGTTAAACGTACCGCTGTACCAACCGGGTGCGGTTTCGGTCGTCGTTTTAAGTCTTGTTATGAAAGCCTGCGTTTTTCCCGCCGTAAGAGTAAATCTTCCTCCCTCGCCTTTTCTGTAGTTCACACCGTCGGCGGGGGCTATCGGGTCAGGGATCGCGCCGTCTCTTATGATTGAGTCCTCGGCTCTGTCGACTCCGAGAACGTCAAGCACGTTCAGAGACTCTGTCTCGATATAAAACTCAAAGTACAGCTCGGACTCGATCTCATTTCCGCTGCCGTCCATTGCGGTAAAGGTCGTAAGCTCAGCCTTGAGGTTTGCCTTTGTTTCCTCGGGGCTGTAGAGAACGACCTGGGCGCCCTGGATCTCGTTCTTTGCCATGTATATCGAATATGTGTCCTTGCCGGTTGAGACTGTGTCCTCCTGGTGAACTTTCACGTTGGAATGCTCAAACCACATCTGAATTGCGCTGTCCTCATACGGCGCTGTAATCGGCACGTAGGAGTCCGCGGGGTCGCCCGTCGCGGAGCTCTGCGCGATGCCCGCCGATACCATCGTAAACAGCGTCGCCGCTATCAGCAGCATGGATAAAAATTTTCTCATATTATCCTCCTGAATGTTTTTGCTTGTAATGTTTTTTACTTATATAGAATATGAAATCATAAATAAGTACGTATTAAAGTATCCGTGTATACCTTGCTTTGAGCTTTTTGAGCTTGGTTTCACCTTGCTTTTGCTTTCCCGCTCTATTTTGCAAGAATTTTCTGAAGCTCGAGCAGATCTTGTACGGTTACATCGCCGTCTCTGTCGATATCGGCAAGCGTTTCATTGATGCTTACGCCGTCAACGGCCGCTATTGCCGCCTTGAGGCATCTGAGGTCGACCGTGTTTATCTTGCCGTCGCCGTTTACGTCTCCGTAAAGGTTCGTATCGACGGGTCCCTCGGAGACTTGCTTTTCAATAGCGTTTCCGAGCTCAATTCTTACCTTCGCGAATATATCCTCGCTTGTAAGCTCGCTGTCCCAGGAGCTTCTGTCAAATCCGGGGAGAGACAGATAGCATACGATGTCCTTCGAGACCTTGGATATCATCTTCTGCATTTTCTCCTCGCCGAAGTACTGACGGTAGAGATTCAGCATTTCGTAGTCCTCGATTCCGTCGCGCATGTTCTCGACTCTGATGGAGCCGACATACTTCTGTCCTCTGAGCCTTGCGGTCCCCACGGCGTCCATACCGTAGAAAAGAACGCCGTTTCCGTAGATATTGTACTGACCGTTTCTTACAGACTTGTTGACCTTCCATGTGGCAGTGAGGGAACCGTCAAACTTATTGGAGGAGCCGTTCGCGCCTACTCTCGATTCGTTATCCCAGTTATTTGAGCCGTAATAGAGATATCCGGTGGAGCCGACCTGCATCGACTGCCAGAACATAAGCTCTGTCTGAAGTCCGGTGTTCTCGATAAGATGGTTGCAGTACGTATAGTGGGCATTGTTGCCGCAGGCATACCACCAAAGCTTGATGTTTACGCCCTCCTCGGCTTTTTTTGCCTGATAAGCCTTGAATCTTTCCGCAAAGGTTCCGAAGATGCTGTCCCAGTTAAAATAGCATCCCGCGGGATCCGTTATGTTGAATCCGGAAACGATGCGGTTGAGGTTTCTGACCTTCGTTACGGCCTCGTTTGTGCCGACGTAATCGGTAAGATATTCGGACGGCGTGAACGCGTTCATAAGCGGGCACCAAAGGGTGACCGTGTCCGTATCGAACATTTCCTGAATTGCGTCCTTTGCCCCGTCGAATCTGCCGCTGCCGTCGTCCGCCGTGAGGTAACTGCCGTCGTCTGCAAGCGCAAAATCGGTGGGATATGTGTTGTACGGATACGGATGGTTCTCGTAAAGCGGAACGGTGAAATACGTATTCTGTCCGTCCCATGCGTCGGAGGACTGCTTGAATCTCGAAATCACGGTGTCGATCGTAGGTCTTGCCGAACCGTCACGATCGTTCTGCTCCTGTGAGGTCGGTTCGTCGACAGCATAGAAATACGCCTTTTCTTTTATCTCGTCCCAGTTTTCCATTTGGCTGAGGTCGTTATATATCGACTTCACCGCTGCCGGCTGAAGCCCGCCGAGATAAGAGCTTTTATCGGATATTCTGAATGCAGAAACGCGCGGATTTGAAATATAAGGATTATCGGAGGTGATCTCTCCGGGCACATTCATTCCGAGAAGTCTGTTCTCGAGAAGATAGTCATACCACTCCTTGTACATATCCTCGGTGTACTGTGTCGCGTCGATATAAATCGACGTCTCGTAGCTCAGCTTTTCGGGAATTTCAAAATCCCAGACGTACGCGTAAACGGTTGCTGTCTTTACGATTTGGTTATCGGAATTTAAAAGGTTAAACGTACCGCTGTACCAACCGGGTGCGGTTTCGGTCGTCGTTTTAAGTCTTGTTATGAAAGCCTGCGTTTTTCCCGCCGTAAGAGTAAATCTTCCTCCCTCGCCTTTTCTGTAGTTCACACCGTCGGCGGGGGCTATCGGGTCAGGGATCGCGCCGTCTCTTATGATTGAGTCCTCGGCTCTGTCGACTCCGAGAACGTCAAGCACGTTCAGAGACTCTGTCTCGATATAAAACTCAAAGTACAGCTCGGACTCGATCTCATTTCCGCTGCCGTCCATTGCGGTAAAGGTCGTAAGCTCAGCCTTGAGGTTTGCCTTTGTTTCCTCGGGGCTGTAGAGAACGACCTGGGCGCCCTGGATCTCGTTCTTTGCCATGTATATCGAATATGTGTCCTTGCCGGTTGAGACTGTGTCCTCCTGGTGAACTTTCACGTTGGAATGCTCAAACCACATCTGAATTGCGCTGTCCTCATACGGCGCTGTAATCGGCACGTAGGAGTCCGCGGGGTCGCCCGTCGCGGAGCTCTGCGCGATGCCCGCCGATACCATCGTAAACAGCGTCGCCGCTATCAGCAGCATGGATAAAAATTTTCTCATATTATCCTCCTGAATGTTTTTGCTTGTAATGTTTTTTACTTATATAGAATATGAAATCATAAATAAGTACGTATTAAAGTATCCGTGTATACCTTGCTTTGAGCTTTTTGAGCTTGGTTTCACCTTGCTTTTGCTTTCCCGCTCTATTTTGCAAGAATTTTCTGAAGCTCGAGCAGATCTTGTACGGTTACATCGCCGTCTCTGTCGATATCGGCAAGCGTTTCATTGATGCTTACGCCGTCAACGGCCGCTATTGCCGCCTTGAGGCATCTGAGGTCGACCGTGTTTATCTTGCCGTCGCCGTTTACGTCTCCGTAAAGGTTCGTATCGACGGGTCCCTCGGAGACTTGCTTTTCAATAGCGTTTCCGAGCTCAATTCTTACCTTCGCGAATATATCCTCGCTTGTAAGCTCGCTGTCCCAGGAGCTTCTGTCAAATCCGGGGAGAGACAGATAGCATACGATGTCCTTCGAGACCTTGGATATCATCT
>CANRNZ010000102.1 GCA_947632135.1 uncultured Clostridia bacterium | reverse complement strand
TTTCAGGGGAGGCTCTTGAAGTCGGTGCCTCGCCCATTTACTTAGCGCGATGCGACAGACGCTTTTTCTTGACTCAGTAGCGCAAGAAAAAGCTTTGCAAAAAGAACGCGTATCGGAGCTTTCGCGCTCTGCGGAGCGCGACGAGGGCTCTGCCCCTCGACCCTGCAAGCTTTTGAAAAAGCTTGACCAAAACTTTCCGAACAAGTTCGTGCAAACTTTGAAAAAGCTTGACCAAAACTTTCGGAGTGGGTCAGTGCGAACTTAAAAACCCTTCACTAAATCACTTTAAAACTTCTTATAAAAGAGAGGTGATGGATTTGTTCTTTTCCGGAATAAGCGATATAGGAAAGAGACGCTCCTCTAATCAGGATTCCTTTAAAGTAAAAAAATATAAGTGCGGCGCGGTGCTCGCAGTCGTGTGCGACGGAATGGGAGGCGCTCGCGGCGGTCAAATCGCAAGCAGAATCGCCGTTGACAAATTCGTCGAGTCGGTGGACGCCCTTATGGAACCGCTAAAGCATGTGAGCAAAGCCCCCGGTCAGTTCCAGGTGGCGGAAACACTCCTCGAGGGTGTCTATAACGCAAACTCCGAGGTCTACAGCGCCGCAAAACGCGAAACGGAATTCTCGGGAATGGGCACCACTCTCGTCGCGTCCCTCGTCCTCGGCCGCTTTGTCTATACCGTGAACGTCGGCGACAGCAGAATGTATATCGCCGACTCGGACAAGATAGTCCAGATAACTCACGACCACTCTTACGTACAGTACCTTGTCGATATCGGAAAAATGACCCCCGAGGAGGCAAGGTCCTCAAAAAATAAAAACATAATTACGCGGGCTGTCGGCACCGAAAAGGATGTAGAGCCCGATATATACCTTACCGAAATCAAAAAAGACGACAGCATAGATTCGTCAAAAATATACGTTCTGCTCTGCACCGACGGTCTTACAAATCACGTGTCCTCAAAGGAGGTCTACGAAACTATCATGCAAAGCGACGACTCGGGAGACAATACCGAGGGAATCGTTGCGGAGCTTATAGACAGTGCAAACAGAAACGGCGGAAGCGACAACATAACTGCCGTGCTTATTTCGCTCTGAACGACGGAGGTTCAAAGGCTATGGAAGATTTTTATGAAAAATATATAGGCACCGTCTTTGACGGGCGCTACAAAATAGAGAGAATAATCGGCCTCGGCGGCATGGCGGTCGTTTTTAAGGCTGTCGATGTGTCAAACGGTAAATACGTCGCCGTGAAGCTCCTTAGAGAGGATATGGCTCAGGACGACGAGAGCGTGAAGCGCTTCATAAATGAGTCTAAAGCGGTCGCGATGACCTCTCACCCAAACATCGTCAAGATATTTGCTGTCTCCGTCAAGGAAAACCTCAAATATATCGTTATGGAATACGTTGAGGGTATAACTCTGAAGGCTTACATGCAGAAAAAGGGAGCGCTCCCGCTTATGGAGACTCTCAGCTTTTCCCGCCAGATACTGAACGCTCTCGACCACGCTCACGAGAAAGGGATAGTCCACAGGGACATAAAGCCGCAGAACATAATGCTGCTCAGAAACGGGCAAATCAAAGTGACCGATTTCGGTATCGCAAAGCTGCCTAACGCGGAAACTGTCACGATGACGGACAAGGCGATAGGAACTGTCTATTATATCAGCCCCGAGCAGGCGAGCGGTCAGAGCATTGATTCGAGAACAGACCTATATTCCACAGGAGTCACAATGTACGAAATGGCGACGGGTGAGCTTCCCTTTGACGCGGAAAGCCCCGTGTCCGTGGCTCTTATGCAGGTGAACGACAAGCCGTCTCTGCCGAGCTCGATAAATCCCGATATGCCCTTGGGACTTGAGCAAATCATAATGAACGCTATGGAGAAAAAGCCCGAGGAGCGCTATCAGAGCGCCGCCGAAATGCTTTGCGACGTGAACAAGCTCGCGCAGAACCCTAAGGCGAAATTTAAAAACAGGCACAAAAACGGCGGCGACATGAGCTTTAAAGGAATTGTAAAGCAGCTTTTCAACAGCGGCTCGATGCTGCCCGTCGTTCTCGGCGTGACGGGAGCCACAATGATAATCGGAGTGATTGCCGCCGTAATTCTGCTGTCGACTATCTTCAAGGGCACCGAAACAAAGACAGAAACAATCACTGTCGAGGAATTCGCGGGGCACTATTTCAACGACGAGCTTGCCGCGTGGTTTGAAAACAACGACACTTACAAGCTGCTCGATATAAAGTACGAGTACGACACCGATTACGACGACGGATATATCATATCCCAAAATCCGAAGGAGGGCTCAAAGCGCAAGATAGAGCGCGGGGTGAACCCGTGCGAGCTTGTGCTGACGGTGAGTCGAAGCACCGAGCTTACAGTGCCTAATATAGTTTCCGAGAACATTCAGAATGCAAAGACAAAGCTCAACGGAATGGGTATCCCCTTTGAGATAATCCAAATCAACGACGACGTCTACGGAGTGGACCAGGTCATAAAAACCGAGCCCGCGGCAAACGAAAAGATCGGGCGAGACACAAAGCTCAAGATATACGTCAGCATCGGCGGCTCGACCGAGGGCGAAATCGAGGTGCCGAAGCTCGTCGGGCTTACCGAGGCGGAGGCGGTTGCCAAAATACTTGAAAAGAATCTGAGTGTCGGAGACGGGACGTACGAGAAATCCGACAAGGCAATCGGGACTGTAATAAGTCAGAGCGTCGAGGCGGGGACAAAGGTTATCGCAAAGACGAGGATAAATCTTGTCATAAGCGGAGGGGCAAATTACGACCCGGACAAGGGACTGCACCCCGAAACGGACACCGAGTCCGATTCCGAGACGACAAACAAGCCCGTCACCGACACGGAAAAGCCGCCGTCAACAAGCGCCGACACATCCGCCGAGCCTGTGACGTCGGACGAACCGCCGGCGACAGACACCGAGAGCGATTCGGAAAGCGACTCTGTCGGAGCGCCCGGCTCTGACGACTCGACTGACGCCGCGGGCGACGGCGAGAGCACCGACGCCTGACGCGGTTATAGAAAATGTCCAAGACAAGCGTTTTAAACGAATACGCCGAAAACGGCGCCGTATGCGGCATTATAACAAAGGGAGTGGGCGGACTTTATACCGTCCGCTCCGTTCCCGAAGGCGCCGAGGGTGATTTTAAGGGCTTTCGGGATTTCAAGAGTCCCGAAAATTTTGAGCCCGAGGAATTTTGCTGCAAGGCGAGAGGAATTTTCAGATACGAAAACATAACTCCCCTCGTCGGGGACTATGTTATCGCGACGCGCGATGCGGGTGGGGCGGAGCGCGAGCGAGTAATCGACAAAATACTTCCGAGAAAGAACAGTCTTATACGTCCCGCCGTCGCAAATCTGACTCATCTTTTTATAGTTATTCCCGCGGCGTGCCCGAAGCCCGACCTCATCACGGTTGACAAGCTCGTCTCGATTGCGGAAATAAAGGAGATCGAGCCTGTTATTGTCGTAAACAAAGCCGACATCGCGCCCGAATACGCAAATGAAATAAAGCGAATCTACAAAACCGCGGGATTCAGCTGCTTTACGCTGAGCGCCGCCGACGGTACGGGCTGCGACGCGCTCTTCTCGTATTTTCTCGAAGAATGTGAAAAGCGCACCGTCATCTCCTCCTTCGCGGGAGCGTCCGCCGCGGGAAAATCAACTCTGCTCACGCGGCTTTTCCCCACTCTCGAGCTAAAAACCGGAGACGTCAGCCGAAAAACTCAAAGGGGTCGCCACACGACACGGCACGCCGAGCTTTTCTGCCCGATACCGAAAAAAAGCTTTTTGGTCGCGGACACGCCGGGCTTTTCCCTGCTTGATTTTACGCGCTTTAATTTTTATGAGCTGTCGGAGCTGCCGTACGCGTTTCGCGAGTTCAGGGACTGCATCGGGAAGTGCCGCTATACAAAATGCACCCATCTGAGGGAAGAGGGCTGCGCGGTTATCGAAAAGGTCAAAAGCGGCGAAATACCGACGGAGCGCCATCGAAGCTACATGGCGCTTTATGAAGAAATAAGAAAAGTCCCCGAGTGGAAAAGACGAAAGGGCAAAACGCAGGACTGAGGCCGTCGCCTCGCCTGCGTCTTTTTTCGCCTTTTTGCGCTTTTTTTATTTGAGTTTTTAATTTTAGTTTTTTGCTCGCGCCGTTTTGCGCGCCGCGCCTTTCGTCTTTTGTAACTTTATTTTATTTTTCGGCATATAATATCATAAAACATAAAACGAAAAAAGGAGACCTTGCGATAATGAGAATAACAGTGGTAAAGAGCCCTAAATTTCTTATCCCCATACTCCGCCGCATATTCTGCCTCGGAAAATAAAACTGCAGCGTAAAACGCGCGACGTCGTCGGAGCGCAAAAAACGGCATACCGAATGCTTTTCGGGCTTTCGGTATACCGTTTTTTTTTGATGCCTTAACTCAGCCTTCTAATTTCACGAGTCCGGCAATATAACGCCTTATTTGGAGCACATCTCGTATATCTATGTCGCCGCTTTTGTCAGCGTCGGCGTTTTGGAGATTTATATCAGCGTCGGTAAGGATTCCCGCAAGGTATCTTCTGAGCGCCAAAACGTCTTCAATATCCACCTCGCCGCTGCCGTTAACGTCGCCGAGTACTACGGTCGTTTTCCATACGCCGTAAGCGGTGTAGGTGTCGTCGCCGACCGAAAGATTCAGGTTGGAGTCATTAAACGTCAGGCTGCTGCCGTCTTTGAGAATCATTTTCCCGTCGTTTGAGGAGTCGGAGAGAGCCTTCCATTTTCCGTCGGCGGCATACCAAAGCCCGTCGGACATTCTCTTGACAGTCCAGCCGACAAAGGCTCTTCCCTCCTCTCTCATTCCAGAGGAGGTAAAGGAGGCGCTTTCAAGCGCCGAATACGCAGAGCTCGGCGGAGCCGTCACGGTGCTGCTGCCCGTCACGTATTTTACCGTATATTTGAAATTCTCCTTAAAGGAGATGTAGTTTGTGCTGACCCAGCCCGATTTTCCGTTATACGATGTTTTAGCCCAGGTGGAATCGGCGTTCATTTCCGTTACGGCAAGCTTTGTGCCCTTCGGAATCGTCAGAAGTACTTTTCCGCTTATTCCCGGCGCGTCTCTGAGATTAAGAGCGTCGGTATTTGTGTAATATCCCCTTGAGGTATCTCCCGAGGAGTTCTTCGGGAAGCCGTTCAGCCCCTTTGATTTTATTATCTCGGGATAGTTCACGTAGGAGACGTCGAGGTCGACGTCGACCGGTTTGCCGACGCTTATGCCGTTTATCCTGCCTTTACTTGAATACTGCCAAACGCCGCATTCGTCGCTGAGGTCGTCGTCGGGCTTTCCGCTCTTTGTCCAGAGCGCCTCCCAAATGCAGTAATTCTTTGACACCAGAGTTTTCCAGTCGAGATAGTTTGTAAGCCAGTTCCTGTTCGCGTAAACCCCGACCATATATCCCGCCTTTTCAAGGACTGTGTTGAAGGAGATACATATATCGGTTCTGACCTTCGTCGTGAGAGGGAGCTGATAGGTCGCGTCCTCCATATCTATGTATATCGGGTATTCGAATTTCTTCCCCGCAATCCAGCCCTTTACGTTCTCGGCGTCAACTGCCGCCTCGGCGGCGCTCTCCGCCGTGGAGTAAAAATATGCTCCGACGTTCAGCCCCGCAAGCTTTGCGCCCGTATAGTTCTTCTCAAAATTCGGGTCCTTCTTTCCTTTGCTGTCGTTGGAGGTGTTTCCGACCTTGATAATTACAAAATCTACCCCCGACGCCTTGACGGCATTCCAGTCTATGTCTGCCTGCCATTTTGAGACGTCGATCCCGTACGCTATGTATCCGTATGCCTCGGCGTTCCGGGCAAGAGATGAGCACATCGGAAATACGACGGCAAACACGGCTATCAGAGCTATAATTATTTTAAGCGGTTTACATTTCATGTTGTCACAGGACCTCCGTTTTGCATTCCGAAAATTTGAAAATTTATAGTTATATTATTTTAGCATATAAAAAGTATAAAGTCTACAGAAAAATGAGATATTATGCAGTTTTTTACATAAATTTTCACAAGTTTTACCGAAAAGACGTAAAATCGGCGTGAAACCGATATATTCGAAATATTCAAAATATTCGAAACAAATAAAATTAAATAAGGCGGCGCGTGATGACTAAAACATTCTGCCGTCTCGCGTGACAGCGCCGTCAGCGAAGCTTTTCCGCTCTCAGCGCCGTGTCGAGCGCCATCTCTATCATCTCGGTAAAGGAGTTCTGCCGCTCCTCGGCGCCGAGCGCCTCGCCGGTGACAAGGCTGTCCGAAACGGTGCATATCGCAAGCGCCCGCTTTTTCGCTCTTGCCGCGTTCATATAGAGGGCCGCCGCCTCCATTTCGACTGCCAGAACACCCATTTTTGCCCAGCCTTTTTCACTCTCCGCGTTGTCGGAATAAAAAGTGTCCGATGAGAGAATATTACCCGCATGATATCTCACGCCGAGAGCGTCGGCGGCGCTAAGTGCGCATCTAAGAAGCCCGACGTCGCATATCGGGGCAAATGTCCCGCGAAGGTCAAACTGCGCGGCATAATTCGAGTTCGTACACGCGCCGACCCCGATTACGATGTCCCTCACATGCACGTCTTCGCTGAGGGCGCCAGCAGAGCCGACTCTTATTATGTTTTCCACGCCGAAAATATTGTACAGCTCATAGGAATATATCCCCATTGACGGCATACCCATTCCGCTTGCCATGACCGATATTTTCATTCCGGAATACTCTCCCGTGTATCCCTGTATGCCGCGCACGTTGTTTACAAGGCGGCATTTTTCAAGATAGCTCTCCGCAATAAGCTTTGCCCTCAGCGGGTCCCCGGGCATCAGCACCGTGCGCGCGAAATCGGACGGCGCAGCGTTTATATGCGGCGTCGGATAAAGATTTTCTGCCATTTCAAATCTGCCCTCCCGTTTTATCTATTTTTATTTATTTTTATTTTTCGCTGTTTTCGAGGGTCGACGGGCAGAACACGTCCATATATCGCAGCTTGAACATGTTCATCTCGTGCAGAGAATCTATTTTTTTCTTAATTTCCTCGGGCGGGTTTTCCCCGAGCCTTATATATCTGTCGAGCGTGTCGTAGGTAAAGCCGAGATTTTCCTCGTCAGTCTTGCCGCAAAGCCCGTCGAGCGGCGGTTTTTCTACAAATTTTTCGGGAAGCCCGAGATACCTGCCCACACGTCTGACCTCCGTTACCGTAAGATTTGCGAGAGGCGAGAAATCCCCGGCACTGTCGCCGTAGCGCGTCGAGTAGCCGACATAGTCCTCGGACATGTTGCACGTATTCGCGACTCTGCCGTTGTTTGACTGAGCCACCGCATACACTGTTGCCATTCTTATTCTGGCGGGAAGATTGAATCTTGTCTGTCGGGTTATTTCAAACGATTCGCCTATGGCGTTTGTGACGCCGTTTACCGCGTCGGCGATATTCACGGTGTAATTTTTTATTTTAAGAAAATCGCAAAGCTCTTTTGCGTAGTCGATATCGCTCTGCACGCCGCACGGCATCATGACGCCGATGACCCTGTCCCTGCCGAGCGCTCTCACGCAAAGCGCCGCGACGACGGAGCTATCCTTACCGCCCGAGATACCGAGCACGGCGTTGCAGCCTTTTCCGTTTTTTTCGAACCAGTCGGAAATCCAGCCGACGCATTCATCCGTTACTTTTTTTACGTCAAAAGTGTACATTTTGAACCTCGATTATATTTTAAAAATTTTTTTATTTTTTGATAAAGTCAGCGCAGACCCATCGGGAAGTTTTCGCGCGCCTTTTTCAAAGTTCGCACGGACCCATCGGGAAGTTTTCGCCCGTCTAATCACGAGGCACAGACCCACTACAAAAGTTTTCGCGCGCCTTGCCCTTGGGGTCCCCGCAAAAGCTTTGCTTTTGTGGGGAGTGGCTCAAAAAGGCGGCGGGGTCGAGGGGCA
>CANRNZ010000101.1 GCA_947632135.1 uncultured Clostridia bacterium | reverse complement strand
AAAAAGCTTTGCAAAAAGAACGCGTATCGGAGCTTTCGCGCTCTGCGGAGCGCGACGAGGGCTCTGCCCCTCGACCCCGCCGCCTTTTGAAAAAGGCGGGCGAAAACTTTTGTGTTGGGTCTGTGCGAACCTTGAAAAAGGCGGGCGAAAACTTTCGAAACAAGTCTGTGCCTCGTGATGAAGTGCGTGCGAAAACTTTTGTGTTGGGTCTGTGCGAACTTTGACCCCCACTATAAAATATACTTCCCTCCCCCGAAAATATGAAAACTTAACGGAGATTGTAATAATGGATAACGTAAAACGAAAAAGCGGCGTGCTGGCGCATGTTTCTTCCCTCTGGGGCGACTTCTCCTCGGGCTCTCTCGGCAAGGAAGCCCTCGAATGGCTCGACTTCCTCGCGGACTGCAAATTCTCAGTCTGGCAGGTTCTCCCGTTTTGCCGCCCCGACGAGTTCAACTCTCCGTACAAGTCACTCGGCGCGTTCAGCACTAACCCCTTTCTGATAGATATTCCTACCCTGTATGACGAGGGCGTTATCTCAAAATCAGAGCTTGAGGGGGCAAGGCAGTCCTCCCCCTATCTCTGCGAATTCGAGCGGCTGAGGCTCGAAAGGCTCTCCCTTTTGAAAAAAGCCGCTTCGCGCTTTAAAAATACGGACAAAATCGACGACTTTATGCAAAATCACCCCGAAACGGACAGCTTCTGCATGTTTATGGCTTTGAAAGACGCAAACGGCGGCGGTGAATGGACAAAATGGAATGTGAATAAAATATCGGACGACGACCTGTTCTTTTACCGTTTTTGCGAGTACACCTTTCACGCTCAATGGCAAAAAATCAAAGACTATGCGAACAGCCGAAATATCTCCGTCGTCGGCGACGTTCCGATGTACGTTTCGCACGACAGCGCCGACGTTTGGGGAAACCCCGACGAATTTCTTCTTGACTCCGATTTTGAGCCGACGGGAGTTGCGGGAGTCCCGCCGGACTATTTCTGCCCGGACGGTCAGGTGTGGGGGAATCCTCTTTACAACCGGAAGAAAATGAAGGAAAACGGCTTTTCATGGTGGCGGCGGCGCATGAGGTTCATGGGCGAGATGTTCGACGGGGTAAGAATCGACCATTTCCGCGCCGTGGACTCGTATTTCAAAATACCGCCGCATGACAAAACCGCGAAAAACGGGAAATGGCAGAAGGGCCCCGGAATGCCCTTTGTAAACGCGATAAAGGAGGCCTTCCCCGAAGGGCTCATAATTGCCGAGGATCTCGGGGAAATAACGGACAGCGTGCGCCGTCTTGTGGAAAAAAGCTCTTTTCCCGGAATGAGAGTTCTCCAGTTTGCTTTTTCGGGCGGCGACTCCGTTCACCTGCCGCACAACTATACGAAAAACTCCGTCGCCTACACGGGCACTCACGACAACAACACTCTGCTCGGCTACGTATGGGAGTGCGGCGAGGACGAGAGAAAGAGGCTTTTCGACTACTGCGGCTACGACGGGGAGAATCTTGACGGATGTTATGAATATATTATGCGCACAATGATGCAAAGCCACGCCGCGCTTGTCGTCTTCCCCGTGCAGGACCTTCTCTTCTACGGCAGGGACACGAGGCTCAACACTCCGGGCAAAAGCGGCGGAAACTGGGACTACAGGTTCACAAAAGAGCAAATTATGAATATAGACAAGGGTCGCCTTGCAAAATGGAACGAGACATACAAGAGGGCGCCCGAAAGCTGAAATCAAACGCGCGGCATGTAATTCCAAAGCGCGATAAGTCGGGAAAAGAACAAAAGAACAAGAGAACAAACAAAGCAAAAAAGAGGGCAAAATATGGCCGAAAAAATTTTTGACACCTCATCAAAGCTCGGCGGATACGCCGGGAAAATACTTGCGGAAAACACCGAAAAATGGGGAGTCGACGCTTTTAAAAGAAACCCCGGCATAACGGGGCATTTTACGGGCTGTAAAAACAGGCTCCCCGAGCCGGGGAGCGACGAGCGCCATCTTATGGTGTGGTACAACGAGTTCGCAGGAAAGCTCCTGTGCGGCCTTGCGCTGAACTACATGTCCTCGCCCTCCGAGGAGCTTCTTTGCGCGGGGAATTCTCTTGCCGCCGCGCTGTCCGACGTTCAATGCCCCGACGGGTATCTCGGGATATACGGCGACGACAGAAAATTCGGTCTCGACGGTGAGAACTGGGACGTTTGGGGGCATTACCACTCCGTATACGGTCTTTATTTATGGTACAAGGCGTCGTCCGACAAAAAGGCGCTCGAAACAGCAAAAAAGGCGCTCGACTGCGTGTGGAATTATTTTTACGGCAGCGGCAGAACCTTTGACTCGGCGGGAAATCAGACGATGAATCTCGCCGTGAGCCACGCCTTTGCAGTGATGTACCGCGAGACGGGGGATAAGAGATACCTTGAGGCGGCGAAAAGAATCGTGGACGAGGAGTGGGCTTTGTCG
Source organism: uncultured Clostridia bacterium (assembly GCA_947632135.1). Classification (GTDB taxonomy): domain Bacteria; phylum Bacillota; class Clostridia; order Oscillospirales; family CAG-272; genus RUG14199. The sequence continues at coordinate 5,535 of CANRNZ010000101.1, read as the reverse complement.
GGGGACTGGAAGCGGGGAATTCTTTCGGGAAAAGAGTTTTACGAGTCCCCGCTGCCTCGCTGGGAGGCGCTGCACACAATAATGACCCTCGCGGAGCTTTACGAAATAACCGGAGAGTCGGAGTATTTTCTTACTCTTGAGAAAATATGGAAGAGCATAAGAAAGACCGACCGCCACAACACGGGAGGCTTTTCCTGCGGGGAGGCGGCATGCGGCTCTCCGTACAGGCAGGGGGCCATTGAGACTTGCTGTACCGTGGCGTGGGCGGCGCTGACTACCGAATATCTGAAAATATCGGACGACCCCGCAGCCGCGGACGAGCTTGAGCTTTCGTTCTTCAACGGAATACTCGGCTCTCTGACCGAGGACGCGAGGCTCGTCACCTACAGCACCCCGATGCAAAACAGTATTTCAAACTATTCGTCGGTCATCGACATCGGGTTCCAGTGCAACAGATTTTCGCCCGATTTCACCTGCTGTCAGGCTAACGCTCTGAGGGGTCTGTATGAAATCACGCGCTCTGCCGTGATATCGGACGCCGACGCCGTCAGAATCAACTGCTATGCGCCGTGCGAAGTAAAGAGCAAAACCCCTCTCGGAGAGGAGCTTATTTTAAACGTGATATCCGATTATCCGACAGACGGGAACGTGAAAATAGCGCTTGAAAAGGTCGGCGGCGCCGGCGGGAGCTTTGAGATAAGGCTGAGGGTCCCCGCGTGGTCGAAAAAAACCATTGTGGCGGTAAACGGAAAGGCGCTTTGCGGCGCGTCGGCGGGAAGCTGTTTTCCGATAAAGAGAGAGTGGAAAAGCGGCGACGTTATAGAGCTTTCACTCGACATGACGCCGCACTTCCTGCTTGGGAAAGAGGATTTTGACGGCGCGCTTTCGGTATACCGCGGGCCGATTCTGATGGCTCTCGACTCGGAAAACGGAAAGGACGCCGAGGCCTGTCCCGACTTTGCAAAGCCTCTTCCCTTTTCCCTCTCGGAGCTGCTATGCGCAAGGGCCATGCCGTGCGGCGACGGTGGGCACAACATACGCTTTGAAATAAAAAACAAGGACGGCTCAAAAACAGTTCTTTACGACTTTGCCTCGTGCGGAAAAAGAGGCGGCTACACCTCGTGGCTCCGCTTCGAGGGCGAAGCGGAGCTTGAGGCAGAGGATGCCGCAGAGAATGGGACAGACTCTCCTCCGATATGGTGCAAAAGAGCGCGCGAGGGGCAATGAGTGAAATAAAAAACTCAAAACAGCAAGCAGCCGACGGCATGAGCCGTCGGCTGCTTGCATATCGGTATAATTTGAGAAAGCTCAGGAAACGCCGCCGCACGTTATCGAATCGAGGAATTTTTCAAAATAAACGTGGTTTTCCGATGAGTCGGAATATACTATTTCCTGAATGTACTCGTCTGTAATTCGGACAAAAACAGTATCGGCAAAGCAATCACTGTAGATATTTTCATATACGATATACTCAAGCCCCGACTTGCTTTTGCCGTAAATAATATCCGCTCTCGCCATTTTCGGGCGGAAGGACGGGGCTCCCGTCGCATCGGACTCCCTGTAAATCTTATCGTCAATTACGTAATCCTTATCGACCTTATATGTTCTGCCCATTCTGAGCGCTTTGCGCTCGACATCTTCGTATGTCAGGGAATATGAGTCGACAGACGGAGTGTAACCGTCGCCGCCGCTCGGGAAAAAGTACTCGGGGATATCGAATGTTACAATCAGCCTATCACTAATGGTCTCCTGAGACGAGTACCTGAAGCCGACGACCTCCTTTACCTGATATTCGACCGTCTGCATTTTATCTGTTCTTTCTCCCGCGGTGTACGGGCTCACGCTTATAGAGTTCAGGAATTTATCGAAATTCCCGCTGTAATCGTCTAAATCTTTGTATAAAAATTCAAAAATATATTCGCTCGAAATTCTGAGAAACACGGTATTTGTAAAGACGCCGTCTTCTTCTTTTTTGTACAGAGCGTAGTCGTATCCCTTTTCAGTTTTTCCGTCAGTGCGTTCGCACTCATATTCCCTCGGACGATATGTCGCCAAAATGCGAAAAAGAGTATCCTCATAAATAGATTCGCCCATGACATAATCACTGTCTACTTTATATAAATACGTTTTAAGCTCAAGGGAGGGGATACATTCCTTTGTATTATAAATCGTCTTGTAATATTCGGGATCCTCGGGGTCCGTAACCTCGTGGCCGACAGCTTCAAAATATGACGGAATGTCAAAGGTAAACATCATATCGGGGGCGTCGTCCGAATAATCGGGGTCAAAGTCCGATACCTGCTTGTTTACTTTGTATTCCACGGTCTTCATTGCCTCGCGGTCTATCGGCTCCTCGGCTGAATCATCATCCAAATCGACGCTATCGGAGATTGTCGGAGAATCGGTATTTGTATTGCCCGCAGCATTATCCGTGACGTCTGAAGAATCGACGCCGCCCTGCTCGGTTTTGCCGCAGGAGGCGGCAAAAATGAGAGACAAAACAATGAGAGCAGTTAAAATTATTTTTTTCATGACATTTCTCCTTTTCTTTTTTGATTTTTTCTCTTTCTCTTTTTCTCTTTTGATTCGATTTGTTTACGGGAATTATGCGGGCGGCGGAAGATTCGGATTATCGGATTTTAAATTTTCAAAGCAAAGGCATAATCAATAAATATCGGACTGCTAAATACGATATTTTGTGAATAATATCTACAAATATATTATACTGTCCCGCAGAGAAAATGTCAATGAAAAAATACTTATTCTTATCTTGCTTCTTTCCGTCTGTATTGATTAAGAATTGATTACGACCGCCTGTCTGCCGAGGGCGTTGTATGACTCCAAAAATTCCTCAGTCGAATATCTGACCGTCCCGCGGGACTTATACGGGTCGGAAAAGATGTAGTCGTCTCCGTCGAAGCCGACAAGTACCATAACGTGCTCGTTTGAGGGGTAAAGGCAGATATCCCCGCCGTCGGGTGAGCTAAGCTTTATAAATCTTTCGGTTTTTCCCATGTCGACCGTCACCCACACCGCGACGGGGACGCCGCGCTCTACGTATTCCCGCAGACGCCAAAGCGGAGCGCCGCTTATTTCCTCGGCGCAAAGCGCGCCGCGCGTGGCTTTGTTTATTCCGTCGACTATCACGGGAGCGTAGCACCCGATGCCGCCCGACGCGCTGCGAGGGTCGCCCGAGTACGCCTCCCTCGGGTTCGGGCCGTACCGTATGCCGCAAGAGACAAACGTAGCCTCGCATTTGAGATATTTGTCCGCAAATTCCTCAGGGGTGACGTTTATTTTATAATAATTCAACAACATTGCGGCGCACACTGCCTCGCACCCGTTCGGAAGTCCGCTGTCGTCCTGTGAAAAATACTTAACGTCAAGCTGCTTTTTCTCCTTTACGGCGGAATCGGAAAGCTTTGCCCCGTCATACGTCACGCCGTATTTTCGGCATACGCTCTGCACGGCCTTTGTCTCCGAGGCGTCGCGGCAGAGCAGGTCATACAGCGCTTGAGCCATGTCGCCGTATACGTCGGGGGCGCTGTCAAAATTCCCGTTTTCCATGTCCCTTATGCAGCCGAGAAGGACGCATATCCTCTCAGTCATATAACGGCTCGGCACGAGCGCGCCGAGATACCGCTCGAAAACAGGCTCGTTATTCGGCATGTCCGACGCTGTCGGATTTTCTTCCGATACGGACGATAAGGACTCCGCTCTTTTTTCAGCGGTCACATTTTCACAGGCGTCCCCCGAGTCCTGCCCCTCTTTGTCAAGACTTTCGGAGGGGCTTTTTTCAAATGAGTTTTCAAGCGGGTTTTTAAGTGCGTTTTCAAGTGCGTTTTCAAGCTCTCGGTTCGCGCGGAAAAGCCGCGCCGTCAAAACGCACGAAAGGCACAGCGCAAGGCACAAAGCAAAGACGGTGAACGTCACCGCGCGCGAGGGTCTTCGCGGAAAATCGGACGCGCCGCCTTCGAGTGAGCCGCGGCAAGGACTCTTTGAAAAGGGCGATTCGCCGTGATTGCATTTCCTGTTACCGTTATTAAAAGCGTGATAAGATTGCATAACACCCCCCGAGAGCTCAAAGCCGTCACACAGGCTTTTTTATTTTGTCTTACGGGGAAAGCTTACACCGAACGAATACAAAAAGTCCTTTTGAAAATGCAAAATAAATGCAAAACAGCCTCGGAAACGGCACGCTTCCGAGGCTGTTTGATTTTTTGAAAATTTGGAAATTTGGAAATTTGGAAAATTGAATGTTTGGAAATCTGACTCGCAAACGAGTTATCTCTTTGAGAACTGGCTTGCGCGGCGGGCTGCTTTGAGTCCGTACTTCTTTCTTTCCTTCATTCTCGGGTCGCGGGTGAGGAATCCTGCCTTCTTGAGCGCGGGACGGTATGTCTCGTCGGCAAGAAGGAGAGCGCGCGCGACGCCGTGGCGTATTGCGCCTGCCTGACCGGAAAATCCGCCGCCTTTTACGTTTGCGACTATATCGAATTTACCCATTGTGCCGGTAACTCCGAAGGGCTGGTTTATAACGAGCTTGAGAGTTTCGAGTCCGAAATATTCGTCGATATCACGTCCGTTTATTGTAATCGCGCCCGTACCGGGGAAAAGACGAACTCTGGCAACGGAGCTTTTTCTTCTGCCTGTGCCGTAAAAATAAGGTTTTGCGCTTGTATACATTGTCTGTTTCCGTCCTTTCTTACATTTGCACTTCGAACGTTTCGGGTTTCTGAGCCGCGTGCTTGTGGGCGTCGCCGCTGTAGACCTTCAGGCGTGTGATAGCCTTGCGTCCGATAGAGTTGTGCGGGAGCATTCCTTTAACGGCAAGCTCCATTGCGAGCTCGGGGCGCTCCGCCATAATCTTCTTGTACTGAACGGCTTTAAGTCCGCCGATATAACCCGAGTGACGGTAGTAATACTTCTGTTCGAGCTTTTTTCCCGTAAGGACCGCTTTATCGGCGTTTATAACGATGACGAAGTCACCGCAGTCGACGTGGGGTGTGAACTCGGGGTGAATCTTACCGCGAAGTATGGAGGCTGCGGCAGCGGCTGTTTTTCCGAGCGGCTTGCCTGCGGCGTCGATGATATACCATTTGCGGTTTACGGATTCACTCTTTGCCATATATGTGGACATTGATTTTTCCTCCGCTTTGAGCAATTTGTTCAGGTGTTTTTAACCTTTTATTTAAGCAATGGGGATTATATCACAGTGAAGTGGGTATGTCAATACTTTTCGGGCAAAAAAAATAAAAAAATTCAAAATAGCGTGTTATAATCTCGCGTTTGCTCTTTAAATCTCTGTTTTTCTTGATTGGGGGGATTCGCACGGACTTGTTTTGGAAAGTTTTCGCGCTATGTTCGCACTCGCCCACCACAAAAGTTTTGGTCCACCTTGCCCTTGGGGTCCCCGCAAAAGCTTTGCTTTTGCGGGGAGTGGCTCAAAAAGGTGACAGGGTTCGGGGCGGCGCCCCGACATATGGCGTTTCTTTTGCAGCTTTTCTTTGCGCCGATTGCGTCAAAGAAAAGCGT
>CANRNZ010000100.1 GCA_947632135.1 uncultured Clostridia bacterium | reverse complement strand
CGGCGCCTTTTGAAAAAGGCGCGCGAAAACTTTTGTGTTGGGTGAGTGCGAACAACGCGCGAAAACTTTTGTAATGAGTCTGTGCGAATCTGAAAATCGTTTCCGTCACAAAACGCCTTTTGTGGACATGACGCCTCCGCCGAGCGACGCGTCCCTCGCGCATGCGGCTTTTATACTGCGCGACACGCTCTTAAATGCGCCTTCGATGATATGATGCGAGTTTTTCCCCGAAAGCTGTCTTATGTGCAGCGCGCATTTCGCGTTTCTCACAAACGCGAGGAAAAATTCTTCGACAAGCTCCGTGTCAAAATCCCCGACCTTTTGGCTCGGTATTTCAAGCGCGTATTCAAGGTGGCACCTTCCCGAGAAATCAACGGCGCTCAGAATAAGCGCCTCGTCCATCGGCAGCGCCGTCCAGCCGTAGCGGCATATCCCGCTCTTATCGCCGAGGATATCCGAAAACGCCGCGCCGAGCGCTATGCCTATGTCCTCCGCCGTGTGGTGGAAATCCACGTTTACGTCGCCACGGCACTTAACGGACAAATCAAAGCCGCCGTGCTTTGCAAACAGTGTGAGCATGTGTTTTAAAAACCCGCATTGAGTGTCGATATCGCTGTCGCCTTTTCCGTCTATATTCAGCGAAAGGCAGATATCCGTCTCACCCGTAACGCGTTTTATTTCGCATTTTCTCGCTTCTTCTTTCATATCCTTCTCCGCATTTTATATCATATTTCTTATTGTTATTGCATTTTTTGTTATTGCATTTTCTTAATTGTCTTTTCGGATTTATTTAAGTCGGGCAAGAGTCAATATTTCCTTTATTTTTTCAATGAGTATCTCCATTTGCTCCCTTGTTCCCACGGTGATTCTCACGTAGTCGGATATTCTCTCGCCGTCGAAATGGCGCACAAGCACTCCGCGGCGCTTCAGCTCGGAATAGAGCGTCCCTCCGTCGACGTCGGGGTGACGGGCAAAAAGAAAGTTTGCCGCGGAGTCGGTCACGGTAAAGCCGAGGGACAAAAGCTCCCCTTTTGCAAATGCGCGGTTTTCAATTATGCTTTTAAGATTTTTTCTCGTGTAATCCTCGTCCTCAATCGCGCCGAGCGCCGCCGCCATTGTCATTCTGTTTATGTTGTACGGGTTTGTGGAGTACCTGAGTGTGTTTATGTCGTTTATTATTTCGGGGCACGCGACGCCGAACCCGAGCCTTGCGCCCGCCAGCGAGCGTGACTTTGAAAAGGTACCCGTTACAAGCAGGTTTTTGTATTTTTTCGTAAGCGGTATGCAGCTCTCGGCTCCGAAATCGACGTATGCCTCGTCTATAATTACGACGTTATCGGGGTTTGACGCGACGATTTTTTCGATATCAATGGGGGAAAGTGCGATACCTGTCGGCGCGTTCGGGTTTGCGATGAATACCGTTTTGTTTACCGCGATATAGTCCCCGAGATTTATTTTAAAATCGTCCGACAGAGGTATTTCCTCATACGGGACGTTGTTTATCTTCGCAAAGACCTTATAAAAGCCGTATGTTATATCGGGAAATACCGCATGGTGCGACGTGTCGCAGTACGCCATAAAGGCAAAATTAAGTATTTCGTCGGAGCCGTTTGTTACGGTAAGACATTCCTTATTTGTACCGAGCAGCGCCGAAAGGCGGCCCACAAGCTCCGTCGAGTCGGGGTCGGGATACAAATTTGCCTCGCGGACCGCCTCGGCGGCGTATTTTACCGCGCGCGGTGACGGGGAAAACGGCGACTCGTTTGTGTTCAGCTTTACATACTCGCGGTTTTTCGGCTGCTCGCCGGGAGTATACGGTACGAGAGATTTGAATTTCTCACTGAAAAAAAGGCTCATGGAATTTGCAGAACTCATTTGGAAGGCTCCTCGATTCGGACAACGGCGCTCCTTGCGTGAGCGGTAAGTCCCTCGGTTTTTGCAAAATATTCGACGTCGCGCGCGACGTTTTCAAGCGCCTCCTTTGTGTAGTAGATGTACTGCGTCTTTTTGACAAAGTCGTCCACCGAAAGGGGGCTCGAGAAGCGCGCCGTGCCGCTTGTCGGCAATGTATGATTCGGCCCCGCCATGTAGTCGCCGAGCGCCTCGGGGCAGTTCTTGCCCATGAAAACGCTGCCCGCGTTTTTTACGGAGTCGATAATATCAAACGGGTTGTCGACGCACAGCTCAAGGTGCTCGGGGGCAATCTCGTTTGCAATCTCAACCGCGCGGCTTATGCTGTCGGTCACGATTATTTTTCCGCAGTTGTCAACCGATGCTCTTGCGATATCGTACCTTTCGAGTTTTTCAAGCTGAGTCTCTATTTCACTTTGGACTTTTACCGCAAGCTCATACGAGTCGGTGACGAGCACGGCGCTCGCGAGCCTGTCGTGCTCCGCCTGAGCGAGCATGTCGGCGGCGACGTGAACGGGAGAGTTCGTGCTGTCGGCGACGATAAGTATTTCGCTCGGCCCCGCTATCATATCTATCGAGACCTTGCCGAAGACCTGCCTTTTTGCCTCGGCGACGTAGGCGTTTCCGGGCCCGACGATTTTATCGGCTTTGGGAATCGACTCCGTGCCGTATGCGAGAGCCGCGACGGCCTGAGCGCCGCCGACCTTGAAAATTTTATCGACCCCGGCGATTTTTGCCGCGGCGAGAATTGCGGGGGAGACCCTTCCGTTTTTATCCGGAGGCGTTACGATTACGACCTCGCGGCACCCGGCAAGCTTTGCGGGAACGGCGTCCATCAGCACCGTCGAGGGGTATGCCGCCGTTCCGCCGGGGACATAGAGGCCGACGCGCTCGAGCGGCAGTATTTTCTGAGCGAGGACGACTCCGTTTTCGTCGTTTATTATAAAGCTGTTTCTGAGCTGTTTTTCGTGGAATTTTTTTATGTTTGTATACGCTCTCTCAAGGATTCTTAAAAGATTCTCGTCGACATTCTTTACCGCCTCGTCGATTTCGTCCTCTGTCACAAGGAGGCTTGAGAGCTCCGCCTTGTCAAATTTTCGGCAAAGGCGAAACAGCGCCTCGTCGCCGTTATCCCTTACGTCGTTTATTATATCCGAGACGACCTTTGACACGTCGAGCGGCGCCTCGGCACGGGAAAATATTTCCTCGGGTAAGACCTCGGAGGCCATAAGTATTTTTATCATTTGTTATCACCTGTTTTTATCGGTTTAAATCATCTTAAATCGGTTTAAATCGGTTAAATTATTTTAAATCGGTTAAATTATTTTAAATCGGTTCAATTATTTTAAATCGGTTCAATTTGTATTTTTGCCGGTTTTATCCGGTCGGCTAATTTTGATGTGATTTATGTGATTGAAGTGAGGCGGGAGAGGGAGTCGACTACTCTTTCGATTGCTTCGTTTTTAAATCTGAAAGACGATTTGTTTGCGATAAGGCGCGCGCTTATCGGCACAATCTCCTCTTTTACCTCAAGGTCGTTTTCGCGCAGAGTCGCGCCGGTCTCCACGATGTCGACTATGACGTCGGAAAGAGAGAGTATCGGGGCAAGCTCGATCGAGCCGTTGAGGTGTATAATATCTATGTCCCGTCCCTTTGAGGCAAAATAGCTCTTTGCAACCGAGACAAATTTCGTCGCGACCCTGAGCGTGCGCTGCGGGTCGTATGAAAAATCCTTTTTTGCCGCGACGGCAATGCGGCATTTCCCGACGCCGAGGTCAAGCAGCTCATATACGTCGGGCTCATATTCGAGAAGAATGTCCTTCCCGCACGCGCCGATATCCGCGGCCCCTCTCTCGACGTATATTGCGACGTCCGATGGCTTGACCCAAAAATAACGGACACCCTTTTCTCTGTTTTCGAAAATCAGCTTTCTGTTGTTTTCCTCGATTTCGGGGCACTCAAAGCCAGCCGACGCGAACATCGAGTAAACCTTGTTCCCGAGGCGTCCCTTGGGAAGCGCTACGTTAAGCATTTCCATCGTCTTTTATGACCTCCCTTCCGACTACCCGTATCACGCGTCGGTATTTTCCGCCGTCGGGGCGGCATACTTTCGCGTCATGACATTTCACGACGCGAGCGGGCTCCTTTTCCCGACACTCCTTTGCCGCCTTGCGAAGAACGTCGAAATCACTTTCGCCGTCGTACAAAATAATGCTTTCGGAGCAGTCGTGAGAGGACGAGGTGCGCTCAAGCTCCTCTAAGAGGTCAAGGTATACGGCAAAACCGATGGCGCTGCCGTTTTTCTTCATTTTTCTCATAAGAGGGTCATACTGACCGCCGCTCAGAACCGCCGAGGGTATTTTGTCAATATACCCCTTGAGGACAAAGGCGTTGTAGTAGCGCGTGTCGCCTGTCACCGAAAAATCTATTTGAATTTTTCCCTTGTAACCTGCGTCCTCGACGGCGCGAACTACGGAGATAAGAGTTTCGGCGTAATCCTCGGCTCTGCCGCCGCGCGACAGCTCCCTTACCTCTCTCTCGACCTTGTCGGGCGAGCCGTAGAGGGAGGCGAGTCTTTTCAGCTTATTTCCGTCGAGCCCCTCTCTTTTGCATATCTCCTCGATTTCGTGAGCGTTTTTCTCACCGATGCACCGCAAAAGCTCCGAGGACACGTCGCCGACGGCGCCCGCCTCCTCCATGATTGCCGAGACTATGCCGAGGTGGCTTATAACGAGAGAAAATTTTTCGGATATGCTCTCAAGGCTTTTTGCGGCAAGAAGAATCACCTCATATATGAGATATGAGTCGATTTCCCCCATGCACTCAAGCCCCGTCTGCATAATCTCTCTGTACATGCCCGAGCTTTTTGACGGCCTGTATACGGTCTCGTTGTAGTACAGCTTTTTTACTCCCTCTGTGACGTCGGTGTTTTTGATTATGGAAAGGGTGACGTCGGGCTTCAGCGCCATGAGCTTTCCGTCGGCGTCGGTGAAGGTTATCACGCTGTCGGAGACGAGAAAGTTCTTGTTTCTTACGTACAGCTCGTACTCTTCGAATTTGCCGAGCGCGTATCTTGTGTAGCCGTATCTGCGGTAGAGCGAGCGAAGAGCGAATATCGCTCTCTCGTCCTCGCGGAATATGCTTTGCTCTATTGCCGTTTTATCCATCGTTTTAAACCGTTTTCTGTTTTTGTTAAATTATTTTCGTTAAATTTTTTCGTTAAATTTCTTCTTTAATTCTTTAATTCTTTAATTCTTTAATTCTCTTGAGCTTTCGCGTCCGTTTCGGAAAGTCTTTCAAGAACGGTATTGTATCCTCCGCTGCCGTAGTTCAGGCACCTGTTTACCCTGCTTATCGTCGCGGTGCTGGCGCCTGTCTTTTCGGATATCTCGTGGTAGCTCGTGCCGCCCTTTAACATAAGGGCGATATTGAGGCGCTGGGAGAGGTCAAAAAGCTCCTTTACAGTACACAGGTCTTCAAAAAGCCTGCTGCATTCGTCCTCGTTTTCAAGAAGAAGGATTGCCTCAAACAGCATTTTCATCTCATCCGTATATCGGTGATTTCCCGTACCGTTTATCTCGTTTGTCATATTTTTACACCCTTTCACTTTATCGCTTTACTATGATAGCACGCAAAACCGATTTTGTCAAGCGCTTCGCCGCAATTACTTAAATAAAAGAAATAAAATCCGAAATAAAATCCGAAATAATTCAAAATAGGTTGGAAACGGGAGAGCCGAGAATCAAACTTGAAAGCTCACGCGCGCTGTCAACGGTGCGGAAAGCGCCGCTCTCAATGAGACATTCCTTGCTGCGGTAGCCCCACGTCACGCCGACGGGAATCATTCCCGCGTTTACTCCGGTCATCATGTCAACGTCAGAGTCCCCGACAAAGGCGCACTCCGAGGGTGCGGCGCCGATTTCGGACGCGACGGCGAGCGCCGCGGTCGGGTCGGGCTTTTCGGGCATATCAAGGTGCCCGTGGACGGCGTCAAACATTTCGCCGAACATTTTGTATATAATCTCGCGCACAAATTTTTCCTGTTTGTTTGAAAGGACTCCGAGACGGACTCCAGCATTTTTCAGCCTTTGAAGCTCCTCTTTCATATTTTCAAAAGGACGCGACTTTTCGGCATAGCACGTCGAGTAAAAATCGCTGTAGACTCTCAGAGCCTTTGTCACCTCGTCCGAGTCCTCCTCGAACAATCCGTCGGGAAGGGAGCGGCACACAAACGTTCTCGCTCCGTTTCCGATAAAGCGAATTATTTCGTCGCGCCGCCGCTCGGGATAGCCAAAGCTCCTCAGCATGGAGTTCATCGCGCTCATGAGGTCGTCGACGGTATCCACCAGCGTCCCGTCCAAATCAAAAACAGCGCCTTTCAGCATAATTTGTCACCTTCTTTTTAAATATTTAAAATTTCAAAGCGTTAAATTCAAAAGCTTTCACACACACTTCACCACGAGGCACAGCCCAATTACAAAAATTTTGGTCAAGCTTTTTTAAAAGCTTGCGGGGTCGAGGGGCAGAGCCCCCGTTTTTGGCGTTTCTTTTGCTCTCACCATTTTCAAAAGGCGTCGGCGCGGCTTTAAAAAAACCGCTTCGGCATGTTGCCAAAGCGGTAATTTTACATCGCTGACGCGTCAGCCCTCTGTAGAGTCCGCGCTTGTATCGGCGCCGGAATCCGCGCTTGTGTCCGCGCTTGTGTCGGCATCGGAATCCGCGCTTGTGTCCGCACTTGTATCGGCATCGGAATCCGCACTTGTGTCGGAAGCGGAGCCGTCGGTCTGAGTCTGAACAGTTTCGTTAGAGAAGAGGGAGCCCCACCATTCGCCGAGGGTGTTGTACTTTGAGTCCTGAGAGACATAAAAGCCCACGACAACAAATACAAAGAGAACGGATATTACGGATGTGAGAACAGAAAGCTTTTTGTTGACCGCTTGTCCTTTTGTTTTTCCGAAAAACGTCTCTGCGCCGCCTGCAATCGTTCCCGAAAGGTTGTGGCTCTTTCCCTGCTGCATAAGAACGGCGATAATAAGGAACAGCGCCAGAACTATAAGAATTATACCGAAAACTACCATGGGGGTCGACATATTAAATCCTCCGAATACTTATGTTATACTTATGTTAAATGATAAATATGATAAATATGATAAATAAATGATAAATAAATGACGGTAAATAAAATACCCGATTCGGTTGAACCGCGCCGATTTACATATAATAAACGGCTTATGATTCACGGTTAGCCTGAATATTGTACCATAACGGGCATAAAAATGCAAGTGTTTGGCACAATTTTTTTCGTTTTTTTTGCATAATTAACGCGAGAGTATTTTTATTTCTAAAAAATATCTCGGCGGAGAGGACAAAGCGGGGTATTTTTCGGGCGCGAGAGCGCGAGGTCGCGGCGACGTGCTCGGAAATATAGCGCTCAATTATTCAATTATTCAATCATGAAAATTATTCATTCATGAAAATAGTTTACCATAAATATTTCCCCACTTCGGCTGTCTATGGCAAGGCAGGCCTTTCCGCCGTCGCTGCCGTAAGCGTAGCAAATGAAGGACATGGCGTCGGTGTTTGTGCGTATATACACTGTCATACCGTCGCGCGCCGCGCCGCTTTCGGGGTACGCCTCGCTGAATACGGCGGCGGCTATATTTGCGATATCCGATTTTGTCTCGATGGACGGGAAGGATTTTTTGAACTCCTTTTCGGAAAGGGAGGATATTTCGTCTTTAGAGGCGGAGAAAAGGTCGATTTTCGCGCCGTCCTTTGAGGTCACGTAAAGCTCGAATTCATCGGGGAGCTCATAATTTATGTTTTCGATTTCGGAGGGGATTTCGGCGAAATCCTCGCCGATATAGACTGTCTTTTTTGAGCCTTTGCAGGAGGCGGCGGACAAAGCAAGGAGGAGGATAAGAGCGGCGCTGATAAATTTTTTTGTGAGTGTTATGGGTTTGGAATGAAGCATAAGGTATTTCTCCGTCAAGTGATTAAATAATTTTTTGAGGCTCGCACAAACTTGTTTGGGAAGTTTTCGTGCGTTGTTCGCACAGACTTGTTTTGGAAGTTTTGCTCAAGCTTTTTCAAAAGCTTGCGGGGTCGAGGGGCAGAGCCCTCGTCGCGCTCCGCAGAGCGCGAAAG
>CANRNZ010000099.1 GCA_947632135.1 uncultured Clostridia bacterium | reverse complement strand
CGCAAGCTTTTGAAAAAGCTTGACCAAAACTTTTGTGTTGGGTCTGTGCGAACATAGTGCGAAAACTTTTGGAACAAGTTCGTGCGAACTTTGAAAAAGGCGGGCGAAAACTTTTAGGACAAGTTCGTGCGAACATAAAAAACAGCTTAATAACGGGGCATGCCCCTTATCGAAATAAAACGGAGGACAAAAATGGCAAAAAGAACAGATATCAAAAAGGTGCTCATAATCGGCTCGGGACCAATCGTAATAGGTCAGGCGGCAGAGTTTGACTACGCCGGTACGCAGGCGTGCCTCGCGCTCAAGGAGGAAGGCTACGAGGTCGTGCTCTGCAACTCCAATCCCGCGACCATTATGACAGATACCTCAATTGCCGACAAGGTTTACATGGAGCCGCTGACTCTTGAATATATCGCAAAAATATTGAGATACGAACGACCCGACGCCATTGTTCCCGGCATCGGCGGTCAGACGGGACTTAATCTCGCAGTGCAGCTCGAGAAAAAAGGCGTGCTGAGAGAGTGCGGAGTAGAGCTTCTCGGAACGGACAGCCGCAGTATCGAGCGCGCGGAGGACCGCGAGCTGTTTAAGGAAATGTGCGAGTCGATAGGGGAGCCTGTCATTCCCTCCGAGATAACATATGACATCGAGCAGGCAAAAGCGGCGGCGGAAAAAATAGGATATCCCGTCGTTCTGCGCCCCGCCTTTACACTCGGCGGAACGGGCGGCGGCTTTGCTTACAACGAAGAGGAGCTTATCGACATCGGCTCCAACGCCTTCAAGCTCTCGCCCGTTCATCAGGTGCTTGTCGAAAAGAGCGTCAAGGGGTACAAGGAAATCGAGTTTGAGGTAATGCGCGACTCAAACGACCACGCGATAACGATATGCGGAATGGAGAACGTCGACCCTGTCGGAGTACACACGGGCGACTCCATTGTCGTCGCTCCCATTATGTCTCTAAACGACAGCGATTTGAAAATGCTGAACGACAGCGCGATAAAGATAATAAAAGAGCTGAAAATAGAGGGCGGCTGCAACGTCCAGTTCGCTCTGAATCCCACGTCGAGCGAGTACTATCTCATAGAGGTTAATCCGAGAGTTTCCCGCTCGTCGGCTCTCGCCTCCAAGGCAAGCGGATACCCGATAGCGAGAGTTACCGCGAAAATCGCCCTCGGCATGGCGCTTGAGGACATAACGATTGCAAACACGACGGCGGCGTTCGAGCCGAGCCTCGACTACGTTGTCGCAAAGCTCCCGCGTTTCCCGTTTGACAAGTTCGCAAGCGCGCCGAACAATCTCGGCACTCAGATGAAGGCGACGGGCGAGGTGATGGGGATCGGCTCGAATCTTGAGGAGTGTCTCCTGAAATCCGTTCGCTCGCTTGAAATAGGCACGGAGCATTTCTATCTTCCGAAGTTCGCCTCGATGGAGACCGAGGAGATGAAAAAATATCTCTCCGAGTTCAGGGACGACGGCATTTTCGCCGTCGCGGAGCTATTGCGGCGCGGCGTGTCCGTCGACGAGCTCTTTAAGATAACGATGATAACTCCGTATTTTCTCGAGTCTATAAAGAAAATAACGGATATGGAAAAAAAGCTCTCCCAAAACAAGGGCGACAAAGAGCTTCTTCGCGAGGCGAAGAAGATGGGCTTTTGCGACAAGTATATCGGAAAGCTCTGGGGTATGACGGAGGTCGAGGTATTCGACGCGAGAAAGAAGGAGGGAATAGTCCCTGTATACAAGATGGTGGACACGTGTCACACGGGGGCTTATATTCCTTATTTCTACTCGTCGTACACGGGAGAGAACGCGTCAGTTCTCACGGATAAAAAGAAGGCCGTCGTTCTCGGAGCGGGGCCAATCAGAATCGGGCAGGGAGTTGAGTTTGACTACTCGACTGTTCACGCGGTAACGACGATAAAGAAGTCGGGATACGAGGCGATTATAATAAACAACAATCCCGAGACAGTTTCGACGGATTACACGACGTCGGACAAGCTCTACTTTGAGCCGCTGACGCCAGAGGATGTTATAAACATTATCGAGTTTGAGTCGCCCGAGGGCGTTATAGCCTCCCTCGGCGGGCAGACCGCAGTAAATCTCGCGGAGCCTCTTATGAAGCGCGGTGTGAAGATAATCGGCACGGACTGCGAGGCAATCGAGAGAGCGGAAAATCGCGACAGCTTTGAGAAGATTCTTCAAAAGCTCGGAATACCTCAGCCGAAGGGTAAAGCAGTCACAAACATCGAGGACGGGGTCTCTGCGGCAAACGAGATAGGATATCCCGTGCTTGTCCGTCCGAGCTTTGTTCTCGGCGGGAGGGCGATGCAGATAGTTGCAAACGAGGCTCAGCTTCGCCATTATTTAAAGACTGCCGTTGAAATCGACGTTGACAAGCCTGTTCTCGTTGACAAGTACATTCAGGGAAAAGAGGTCGAGATTGACGCGATATGCGACGGGTATGACGTGTTCGTTCCGGGAATTATGGAGCTTGTCGAGCGCACGGGTATCCACAGCGGCGACTCGATAAGCGTATATCCGACGTTCAGTATATCAGACCGCGTAAAGGGCAGGATCCTTACATACGCCAAGGCTCTCGGGCTCGGAATCGGGATTATAGGGCTGTACAACATACAGTTTATTGTCGACAGTGACGAGAACGTATTTGTGATAGAGGTGAATCCGCGCTCGTCAAGGACAGTTCCTTTCCTTTCAAAGTCAACCGGCTACAGTCTTGCCGATATCGCGACAGAGGTGATAATGGGCAAGACGCTGAAGGAGCAGGGAATATTCGGAATATACCCCGAGGAAAAGAAGCGCTGGTACGTAAAGGTTCCCGTATTTTCCTTCAACAAAATAAGGGGGCTTGACGCATATCTTTCTCCCGAGATGAAGTCCACCGGTGAGGCGATAGGCTACGACGACAAGCTGAACCGCGCGCTTTACAAGGCGCTTCAGGCGTCAGGAATGAGAATACAGAACTACGGCACCGTTTTTGTGACGATTGCGGACAAGGACAAGGAGGAGGCTCTGCCGCTCATCCGCCGTTTTTACAATCTCGGTTTCAACATTGAGGCGACCGAGGGAACCGCGCGCTTCTTAAAGCGCAACGGCATTCGCACTCACATTCTGAGAAAGATAGGCGAGAGCACGGAGATACCCGACGCGCTGAGGCAGGGGCACATAGCTTACGTTATAAACACAAGGGATATCGCCTCCGACGACCAGCTCAGCGACGGATATAAGATACGCCGTTACTCGACGGAGAACAACGTGACGATATTCACGGCGCTCGATACAGTAAAGGTTCTTCTTGACGCGATAGAGGAAACGACGCTTACAATATCGACCATAGACTCGTAAATTCTAAGGTCAATTTGCTCGGTTTGACGGGAATTTGAAAGAATTCGGGTGGTACTGATGAAACAGGTTTTTTTAAAGATAAAGGAAAATCAGCTCATAGCGAAAAACACGATGAGAATGGTTTTGACGGGGGATATCTCCCCCGCGCCGCAGCCGGGGCAGTTTGTCAATATAAAGACGGACGGTTTTTATCTGCGCCGCCCCATTTCGGTTTGCGACGCCGACGGCGAAACGCTCACGATTATTTACAAGATAGTCGGCGGCGGCACAGAAAAAATGTCAAAGTTGGCGCGCGGTGAAACGCTCGACGTGCTGACGGGGCTCGGAAACGGCTACGACACGTCGGTGTCGGGGGACAGGGCGCTCCTTATAGGAGGCGGCGTCGGAGTCCCGCCGCTGTATCTTCTTGCAAAACGTCTTATTTCCGAGGGCAAGGACGTTTTCGCTGTTCTCGGGTTCAACACGGCCTCGGAGGTCTTTTATGAAGACGAGTTCAAGGCTCTCGGCGCAAAAAGCGTCACCGTTACGACGGTAGACGGGAGCCGCGGGGTCAAGGGGTTTGTAACGGACGCGCTGCCTTGCGGCTGCACCTACTTTTACACCTGCGGGCCGGAGCCGATGCTGAGGGCCGTTTACAAAGCGCTTGAAACGGACGGGCAGTTCAGCTTTGAGGAGCGAATGGGCTGCGGGTTCGGCGCCTGCATGGGCTGTACGTGCAGAACAGTCACAGGGTACAAGAGGATATGTACCGACGGTCCCGTTCTGAAAAAGGAGGAAATCGTCTCATGGAAGGACTGAAAAAAGAGCCGAAAACAGGCTTGAAAGAAGAACCGAAAAATGCGGCGGGTGAAAAAAGCCGCCTCGCCTGCGGGACATGTGTCACGCTTTGCGGCGAGCCACTTTCCAATCCCGTAATTCCCGCGAGCGGAACCTTCGGCTACGGCGCGGAGTTTGCAAAGCTCTATGACATAAATATTCTCGGGACCTTTTCATTCAAAGGAACGACAAGGGAGCCGCGCTACGGAAACGAGACGCCGAGAATTGCGGAGTGCGCGTCAGGGATGCTCAACGCGGTGGGTCTTCAGAATCCGGGAGTGGACAAGGTCATCTCCGAGGAGATACCGCGCATGGGAAAATTCTTTTCGAAAAAGGTGATGGCAAACGTCAGCGGATTTTCGCTTGACGACTATGTTTACACCTGCGAAAGGCTTGACGCGGTCGAAAAGGTCGGCTGGCTCGAGGTCAACGTAAGCTGTCCCAATGTACACGGCGGGGGAATGAGCTTCGGTACGAGCGCGGAGCCGGCGGCGAAGGTTACGTCGGCGGTCAAAAAGGTGTGCCGCAAGCCCGTTATAATTAAGCTTTCCCCGAATGTTACGGACATCGTCTCAATCGCAAAGGCGTGCGAGGCGGCGGGGGCAGACGGAGTGAGCCTTATAAATACTCTTATGGGAATGAGAATAGATATCTCGAAAAGACGTCCTCTCCTTGCGAACAAAACGGGAGGGCTGTCCGGCCCCGCCGTGTTCCCCGTGGCGCTGTCGATGGTCTATAAGGTTGCCGCCGCGGTGAAAATACCTGTTGTCGGTATGGGCGGCGTATCATGCGCCGAGGACGTTATTGAGATGATGATGGCGGGAGCCGCGGCAGTCGAGGTGGGCGCCGCGAATCTTGTCGACCCGTTCGCATGTAAGACGATTGTCGAAAAACTTCCCGAGGTCATGGACAGATACGGTATAAAAAATTTAAGCGATATAATAGGAGTTTCGAACAATGGGTAAGGATGTAATTATTGCGCTTGATTTTTCGAGCGCCGAGGAGGTCTACTCCTTTCTTGACAAATTTCAGGACGTGAAGCCGTTTGTAAAAATCGGAATGGAGCTTTTTTATGCCGAGGGCCCGTCGATTGTAAGGGAAATAAAAAAGCGCGGACATAAGATTTTTCTCGATTTGAAGCTTCACGACATACCGAATACGGTCAAAAAGGCGATGTCCGTTCTGTCGCGGCTTGACGTCGATATATGCAATCTCCACGCGGCAGGCTCTGTTCCCATGATGAAGGCCGCCGTCGAGGGGCTGACAAGGGAGGACGGGAGCCGACCGCTGCTTATTGCGGTGACTCTTCTCACCTCCATTGACAGCGAGATAATGGAGAGGGATGTTCTGATTGAAAAGCCGATTGACAGCGTTATTATGCAGTACGCCGAAAATGCCCGCAAGGCGGGGCTTGACGGCGTCGTCTGCTCAGCTCTTGAGGCGGGAAAGGTTCACTCGGTCTGCGGGGAGAGCTTTCTCACGGTTACTCCCGGAATACGCTTTGCCGACGGCGACGTCGGCGACCAGAAGCGCGTCATGACGCCTGCGGGCGCAAGGGCGGCGGGCGCGGACTATATAGTTGTCGGCCGCGCGGTGACGGCGTCCGAGGATCCCGTCGCGGCGTACAAGAGGTGCGTTTCGGAATTTGTAGGTTGATTTTTTACATGTGTATAATATATACATTTGCATAAAATAAGGCCGAATAATACAAATCAAATACAAAAGAGTACAAAACCAATATATAACGAGTATAAAACGAGTATTAAACGATTACAAAATGATTATATAACGGGAGGAAAACAAATGCAAAGCACTGAAAAACTTATAGCAAAGGATCTTCTTTCCATTAAAGCGGTGTTCTTTCGTCCTGAGGAGCCGTTCACGTGGGCGAGCGGAATAAAAAGCCCCGTTTACTGCGACAACCGCCTTACACTGACGTCGCCCGACGTCAGACTTGACGTCGAAAAGGCGCTTGCCGAGACTGTACGCGAAAATTATCCCGACGCCGAGGTTCTTATGGGAACGTCGACCGCAGGCATCGCGCACGCGGCGATAACCGCTCATATTCTGAACATGCCGATGGGGTACGTCCGCTCCGGCGCGAAGGACCACGGGCGGAAAAATCAAATAGAGGGACGCCTTGAGAAGGGGCAGAAGGTCGTCGTCGTCGAGGACCTTATCTCAACGGGAGGCAGCGTCCTTGAGGTCGTCGACGTACTCAGAGAGGCGGGAGCCGAGGTTCTCGGGGTCGTCAGTATTTTCACATACGGTATGAAAAAAGGGCTTGAAAGACTCGCGGCGGCAAACGTGAAAAACGTCTCGCTTACAAATTTTGACGCGATAGCGCAAATAGCCGCCGAGGAGGGATACATCAAAAAAGAGGACGTGTCCGCGCTTATTGATTTCAGAAACAACCCGTCCGACGAGAGCTGGATACGGAAGGTCGGAATAAAATGAGCCTTATTGATATTCTCGATTTGTCGACAGACGAGCTGTACGCTCTTATGGATACGGCAAAGGATATAATAAAGAATCCCGCGGAGTACTCCGAAAGGTGCCGCGGGAAAAAGCTCGCGACACTGTTTTATGAGCCGTCCACCAGAACGAGGCTCAGCTTCGAGGCGGCAATGCTCGATCTCGGCGGGAGCGTCATAGGCTTTTCGGACGCCGCGAGCTCGTCGGTGTCAAAGGGCGAGAGCGTGGCTGACACCGCAAGGATTGTCAGCGGATACGCGGACATTATCGCAATGCGCCACCCGAAGGAGGGCGCGCCGTTCGTTGCCGCGAGGGCGGCCTCGATTCCCGTCATTAACGCGGGCGACGGAGGGCACTGCCACCCGACGCAGACTCTCGCGGATATCTTTACGATATACAGGGGAAGGGGCAGACTTACGGATATAACTGTCGGCTTTTGCGGCGACCTCAAATACGGAAGGACCGTTCATTCGCTTATTGCCGCGCTTTCGCGCTATGAGGGGATAAGGGTTGTTCTTATTTCACCGACGGAGCTGTCTCTTCCCGACTATGTAAAGGAGGAGTATCTCGACAAGAAAGGTATCATATACAGCGAGCGCCGCTCGCTCGAGGGCGCGGTCTCGGAGCTTGACGTTTTGTATATGACGAGAATACAGCAGGAGAGATTTGACAGCAGGGAGGAGTACGAGAGGCTGAAGGACAGCTACACTCTGACGCCCGAGACGCTTCTACCCGCGAAAAAGGATATGATGATTCTGCATCCGCTGCCAAGGCTGAATGAGATAAGCGTCGAGGTCGACAGCGATTCGAGAGCGATGTACTTTGAGCAGGCGAAAAACGGAAAATTCATGAGAATGGCGCTTATTTTGAAGCTGCTTGGAGACGGGAGCGAGGCTGTCGGGGTAAAGTGCGCTGAGGCTGAGAGAATAGTAAAGGACAGAAGGTGCGGCAATCCGAGGTGTATAACCTCAACGGAGCGCGGGATAGAGCATATGTTCAAGCGGTGCGGCGACGACGCGAATGAGTATCGGTGCGTTTATTGCGAGGCAAGGACGTGACTTGAGGGCGAACAAGTTCGCATAGACCCAACACGAAAGTTTTCGCACTATGTTCGCACTCGCCCAACACAAAAGTTTTCGCGCGCCTTTTTCAAAGTTTGCACGAACTTGTTCGGAAAGTTTTGGTCAAGCTTTTTCAAAAGCTTGCAGGGTCGAGGGGCAGAGCCCTCGTCGCGCTCCGCAGAGCGCGAAAGCTCCGATACGCGTTCTTTTTGCAAAGCTTTTTCTTGCGCTACTGAGTCAAGAAAAAGCGTCTGTCGGTTTGCGCCGCATAAAGGGGGCTGGGCGCAAAACAGGCAGTTTGCAAAAAAATCCTTACAGAAACTAATTTTACCGACGCTTTTCTTTGACGCAATCGGCGCAAAGAAAAGCTTCAAAAGAAACGCCAAGCGTCGGGGCGCCGCCCCGA
>CANRNZ010000098.1 GCA_947632135.1 uncultured Clostridia bacterium | reverse complement strand
CAGCCGACATGCCGTATGGTGAGACGCGGAATGAATATACTGAGATTCAAGGCGTTCGATGAGAGCGGCGCGGTTGAGATAACATATTTCAATCAAAATTACCTGAGAGATACGTTCGTCACCGGCGCCACATTCAGATTTTGGGGTAAGGTGTACCGCGACAGGGGGACCCTTAAAATGACCTCCCCCATATTCGAGCCGTACGTCGAGGGGATAGCTCTGCGGGACCTCGTTCCCGTATACCCCGTAACGTCGGGAATCTCTCAGAAGTTTATCTCGGGCATTATATCCGAGGCGTTCTCGGAATGCTCCGACGGGATACCCGAGCTTTTTGACGCCTCTTTTTTGGAGTCAAACAAAATAGTGTCGGCAGGGGAAGCGCTGAAATTTATTCACTTCCCGACATGCGCGTCCGATATTGAGCGCGGGCGGCTCAGAATAAGCTTTGAGGAGGCATACATTGTCGCCGCCGCATTCGCGACCGAGAGGGCAAAAAAAGTGGGAAGCGCCGCTCCGGCGATGACTCACGGCGACATTGGCGAATATACAGCCGCGCTCCCGTATGAGCTCACGGGCGCTCAAAAGCGCTCTCTTGACGAGATTTGCGCCGATATGGCAGGCTGTGAGCCGATGAGACGTATTCTTATAGGAGACGTCGGCAGCGGAAAGACCGCCGTCGCGGCGGGCGCCGCGTATGTCGCGGCAAAAAGCGGGTATCAGTGCGCGATAATGGCGCCGACGGAAATACTCGCAAAGCAGCACTATGAGGAGCTGCGCCGAATCTTTTCGAGAATGGGCATAAACACCGAGCTTCTCTGCGGCTCCACCCCCGCGTCGGAAAAGAGAAGGATTCTGTCTGTGCTGTCGGGGGAAACGCGCGACCTCAGCGGGAAAATCGACGTTATCATCGGTACTCACGCGCTGATTTCCGACGGAGTAAGCTTTGAAAAGCTCGGCCTTGTTATAACGGACGAGCAGCACAGGTTCGGCGTCATGCAGAGGGCGTCTCTCGCCTCGAAATCAAGCGGAGTACATATGCTCGCAATGAGCGCGACGCCAATCCCGAGAACTCTGTCCCTTGTCTACTACGGAGACCTTGACGTCTCAAAGCTCGACGAGATGCCCCCGGGGCGTCAAAGGGTCGACACATTCGTCGTTGACGAGCGCTACAGGGAAAGGGTGATAAGATTTATAAGAACTCACGTTCGCGCGGGGAACCGCGTGTACATAGTCTGCCCGATGATTGAGGAGTCCCAGGTCAAGGCGTCCGCGGAGTTTGAGAAAAAAATCGAAAACGACCCCGAGGAAATGGCGAACCTTATACTTTTTGAAGAGGAAAAGGCTCCGCTTAAATCCACCGTGTCGTATGCGAGGGAGCTCGCGCTGAGGCTTCCCGACGTTTCAATAGGGCTCTTAAACGGCAAGATGAAGACGGCGCAGAAAAACGCCGTAATGGAGGACTTTTTAAACGGCAAGGTGCAGGTGCTCGTATCGACGACAGTCATAGAGGTGGGAGTAAACGTACCCGAGGCGACTCTGATGATAGTCGAAAACGCCGAAAGGTTCGGTCTGTCCCAGCTCCATCAGCTCAGAGGCAGAGTGGGCAGGGGAGAGAGAAAATCCTTCTGCATTCTGATTTCGGACTCAAAGAATGAAAAATCGCGCGAAAGACTCTCCGTCATGAAAAAAACAAGCGACGGCGGAGAGATAGCCGAGGCGGACTTGAAGCTTCGCGGAGCAGGGGATCTTTTCGCGCCGAGCGGCAGGTTCCGTCAGCACGGCGCGGCGTCCTCGTTTGTATTCTGCGAGAACGGGGAGATAACGGAGCGCGCTGTCCTTGCGGCAAGGGAGACTGTCGAGAGGGACCCCGAGCTGTCTCTTTACGAAAACGCGGCGCTGAAGCGCCGGGTGGAATCTCTCAGAGCGAATATCGAAAATACGATAAGCTGACGGGACATATTTTATCGTTTAAGTCAAACGCCGAAAATAAGCGGCGCCACGTCTATTTAAGTCAAACGTCGAAAATAAACGGTCAACACTGCAAAATTTTTTATAGTAAAAAAGCCGGACTTTATTGACGCTCATACACGTATGTTTTGAGCGCGGCGAAAGGAAAATCAGCCTTGGAAATCAAAAGCAGACTGAAAAGTCTTTGGGCGGAAAGTACTCCCCCACCTTATAACAGAATACTTGTCTGTGCGTGCGTCGCGCTCTCGTTTTCCTTTATGTACGTCTTTTGGGGCCCCATTGAGGTGATAGCCTACGGCGGCGATTCCTTTGTCTATTCCGTAAAGGACGCGCTGCCGTACCTTGCCCTTACCGCGCTCGCGGTTTTTCTCGCGGCGGCTTTTCTTCTCAGAGCGCTTTGCGGAAAGGTTCGCGATATATCCCTCTCGGTTATTTTTTCGCTTACGCTCGGCGGGTATATTCAGGCGGCGTTTCTCAACACGGGCATAGGAAGTCTTGACGGCGAGGCTGTCTCGTGGAATCTTCACAAAGGCGAGTTTTACAGGGATTTTGCCGTGTGGCTCGTCATTTTCGCCGCGGTTTTTTTCGCTCGCTATATAAACAAAAAGCTTTGGGTGAGGCTTATCTCGGGAGCGTCGGCGCTTCTCGTCGTAATGCAGGCGGCGTCCTTTGCGGCGGTACTTTTTACACTCGGCTCAAAACCCGCCGAGGAAGACCTTGCGTCATATTCGCTCACTGCGGACGGTATGTACGAGTTTTCAAAAAAGGACAATATTTTGATATTCGTTCTCGACAGGCTCGACTACGACTATATAAAAGAGGTCGAGGCTGAAAGACCCGATTTTTTCAAATCTCTCGACGGCTTCACGTCGTATACGGACGCGGTCTCCGCCTTTGCGCGGACGCGCCCCGCGCTCGCGCAGCTTGTCACGGGGTATGAGGAAACAGCGTATAAGACGTCTGCCGAAAAATACTATGACGACGCGTGGGATTACAATAACGGCGGCATACTTTAGGCTCTTGCGGAAAAATCCTACACCGCCGAATTCTATACGTCAATAAAATATCTTTTCGGGAGCGCAAAATATCTGGACAGTGTTTCAAACGTCAGGTTCGATCCGCAAAAAAAGATTATTTATCCGAATTTTATCTCCAAAATGTCGACTCTCTCGATATACCGATACGCGCCGACGGCGGTAAAACCGTTTTTCTGGAGCGACAGCAATTACTATAACGACGGAGTGCTTGCAAAAAGCGACGGGGCGTATGTTTTTGACGACGCAAGATACGCGGCGGCGTTTTCAGACAGTACGGCGCAAAGGGAGAGCGGATGCTTTAAGCTTTACCATTTCAACGGCTCTCATACGCCGTATACTCTGCGCGAGGATATGACGGAGAGCGACGGGGAAACGTCCGTGACCGAGCAGACGATGGGCTGTTTTAACATTCTCTATTCGATATTTTCGAGAATGAAGGAGCTCGGCATCTATAAGGACGCGACAATAATCATAACGGGCGACCACGGGGAACCCTTGGACGATTATATCCCCCTTGCCAAGGCGACAAGGATAGGACTTTTCTATAAGCCGTCGGGCAGCGAGGGCACTCCTCTCACGGAGTCGGCGTCTCCCGTGTGTACGGACAATATACCGCCTACCGTGCTGAAGGCGCTCGGCGCTGAGTACGCAAATTACGGCGCGGCGCTCGACGAGGTAAAGGAGGGCGACAGCGTCGTTCGGTATTACTACAAATCGGTCGCGAGCAAATCGACAAACCGCGAGGCGAAGGTTTACAAGTACAGGATAAATCAAAACGCGTCGTCCTTCGGCAACTGGGACGTTGCGGACGTGTACGATATTCGGCGCGGCAATTCGTTTAACTGAGCTTCGGACTAAATTTTAATCGCAATAATCCGAATAATCCGAATAATTCGAATAATCCGAATTATTTACAAAAAAATCCGAAAAAATCCGAAAAACAGAAAAAAACAAAATTTACCGTTTCTATTGCAAAATTATTTTCGATATGCTAAAATAAGGCGTCGATAAAGAATCGACAAATTAAAATTACAAGTACTATTTAACTGAAACTAAAAATTAAAAATCGAATACGAATAAAAATACGGTTTGAAAAGTTGTTAGCTGAGTAGATGAAAAGGGAATCCGGTTCGAATCCGGAACAACCGCCATTACTGTATTTGACAATGGGGAGAGTCATACCATTGGGGAAACGTTTTCGGGGCAGCGCCCGAAAGCTTACCCGAGAAGGGAGTCTCCTTTGCGGCGTTTTGTTTTCGCCGCATATCATAAGTCAGGATACCTGCCGTATTTTTTCGGTCAACAGCAGCCTTTGGTGAGAAGAGTGCAGCCGATCATATGCCGCGCGGCGGCTTTATGTGCGCACTCTTTTTTGTTTTGCGTTTCAAAGCGGGCTGTCTTGCGGCGGATCTGTTGTACTCTTTTGACCTTTCGGTCAAGGGAGTATTTTTTTAGAAATTTAATTCGTGAGGCGGTGTAAAAATGGGTTGGGACGAAAAAGAGCTTTGGGCAAGGAATGCCTTGATACAAAAGAGCCGCGAGCTCGGCAGAACGCCGAAAAAAGACGATTTCGACGACGTCACAAAAGCGCGCATAAAGGCGTTTCTCGGTCCGTGGCCGCGCGCTCTCGAGAGCGCAGGGCTGAAGAGCCCGAAGATAAAAGGGCAAAAGAAAAAGCGCGGGAAAAATAAAAAACAGAAAAAAGCAAGAAAGAAAGAGCCGCAGTGAAGCAGTGAAGCAGTGAAGAAGTGAAGAAAAGAAGAAAAGAAGAAAAACAGAGATAATACGGAAAATAGGGAAAACAAAAAAAGATTAAACCGTAAAAAGCAAAATATGAAAGCTCTGCAAAGGGCGGGAGGTAAATATATGAAGTTTGGGAAATTGAAATTTATAAAAAAAGAAAAAACGAAAAACCCGGCAAGGCGCGCCGCGGCATTTCTTATGGCTCTCCTTACGGCAGTCATGGCGCTGCCTGCCGTCTTTGGCGTCGGCGCGTATGCCGCAGGGGATTCGTCTGAGATATCTCTCGCCGAGGTAGAGAGCCGTATACGCGGCGCGGTAAACAGCGCAAAGGCGCACGAGGGACTTTCGGAGTCCGATTCTCTTCTCGGAAGCAAGGGCTTCGCGGGGGGCCACGTCGGCGCGGGCGAAAGCTCGACCGAGGGGGCAAGCTCCACCCGCACGGACTGGATGGCTCTTGCGATGGCGCGCTTCGGATATTTTGACGGCGGCGCGTATCACTATATGATTGACGACGGCGACGGATATGCGGAATATCTTCGCGCAATGAGGGAGTATGTCGAGACGGCATACGAGAAGCGGGACGGCGTTTTGGACAACATAAAAGCCACCGAATGGCACAGAGCGATTATCACCGTTTTGTCGCTCGGAGGCTCGCCGCTTAACTTCGGTACATATAATGGCGCCCCGATAAACCTCGTCGCCGACGGCTGCTACGACTGCAAGGTGCCGGGCGGTCCCGCGCGTCAGGATATAAACGCATGGATATGGGGACTCATTTCGCTTGACGCGGGAGGGTACGACGTGCCGCAGGGCGCGGCGTATCCTCGGGAAACATTTATTACGGAAATACTCAAATGTCAGCTTGCGGACGGCGGCTGGGCGCTCGGAGGATACTCGTCGTCCGAGGCGGATATCACCGCAATGGCGCTCCAAGCGCTCGCCCCTTATTATAACGACGAGACCGTATATAACTATGTAAGCCGAAAAAGCGGACAGACAGTCTCAAAAACGGCGCGCCGCTGTATAAACGAAGCGCTTGACAGACTCGGGGAGCTAATGCGGGAGGACGGCGCGTTTCCGTCCGCATACGGGGACGACGCGGCGTCGGAGACAGTCTCTCAGGTCATAACCGCGCTTTGCTCGCTCGGTATTGATTTGACAGCGGACGCGCGCTTTATAACTCCCGACGGCAAA
Organism: uncultured Clostridia bacterium; assembly: GCA_947632135.1. Taxonomy (GTDB): domain Bacteria; phylum Bacillota; class Clostridia; order Oscillospirales; family CAG-272; genus RUG14199. The sequence goes on along the minus strand of CANRNZ010000098.1, from coordinate 2,244 downwards.
ACTCTTATTGACAGCCTTATGACGTTTTGGGTGTCGGATGGGGGCGGCTTCAGACATACCGCAAACGGAAAATGGAGCTCGATGGCAAACGACCAGGCGACGTACGCGCTCGTTTCATATTGGAGATTTAAAAACGGTATGCGCGCTCTGTACGATATGAGAGGCGAGATGACTCCCGAGGCGCGGCGCGCCGTCGACGAGGCGATGCGTCTGGCAGATTCGGCGCCGACAATTTCTGCCGACCCCGCCTATAAGGGCGCTCTTGCGTCGGCGCTTGAAGCCTTTTACGGAGTACCGGAGAGCGAACGGCGCTATGTCTTGAATTACAACACTCTTGCCGAAAAAATAGAGTTTGTCGGCGGTAAGGCTGCGCTTTATGATTCGAGCATTCCCTATGCCGTCTCGATTTCGGTTACAAAAGAGCCCGATAAGATTTTATACTATGAAAATGAAAAATTCGACGCGGCGGGAATGATAGTGACGGCGCTCTACAGCGACGGGAGCGAGGCGCCCGTTTCGAAATACACTCTAACCCCGACGGGGCTTCTAAAAAAAGATGACACCGAAATACAAATCAAGTACGGGATTCTGAAAACCTACTTTCCCATCACGGTAATATCCGCGCCCGACCTTCAAATCGGGACTGTCGATGAGCTTATCGACTTTTCAAATCAGGTAAACTCGGGAAACAGCTTTAAGGGAAAGGTCGTAACACTTACCGCGGACATTGACCTTGACGGCGTCGTATGGTCGCCTATCGCATATAAAAGCAGCAACGCGTTTGAGGGAACCTTCGACGGAGGATATCATGTGATAAAAAATCTCTTCTCCATGACAAAGGGGATTTTCGGCTGCGCGGGACAGAACGCGGTTATATGCAATCTCGGCGTCGAAAGCGGCGCTGTAATGACGACAAACAGCGATATCGGAGTGATAGTCGGCGAGTGCCGCGGCGCGAGCGTTATAAACTGCTGGAACGGGGCGGACGTCACGTTTTTGAAATTCTTCTCATACGGCGGAGGGGTCGTCGGCAGCGTGAGAACCTCTGTCGGCGGGCTAATCTCGGGCTGTTTTAATACCGGAAGAATAAAAGCGCAGAACGGACCGATAGGCGGTGTCGTCGGGTATCTTGCAACAAACGCTGACGTAACTGTTGAAAATTGCTACAACGTCGGCTCCGTCACGCTCACGGACGGCTCGAGCGCCGGCGGCGTCGCGGGTCAGATTCAGGATAACAACACAATCGTAAATTGCTATGGCGCGGGAAGCGTCACGGGAGCAGGCGGCGGCGCGATTGCAGGCTCGCTCAGCGGTGGAGTCACCGTTGAGAACTGCCTGTATGACAGCGATGTTTCACCTTGCGCCGTCGGAAACGGAAATCATACAGATAAGACACACGGAATACCGACGCGCGAGATGCGCGGCGATGAGTCTGTCGCGGCGCTTGGGAAGGCATATAAAGCCGATGAATTCGGCTTTGTGAACGGCGGGTATCCGATTCTTTACTGGCAGAAAACAGAAAAAGCGGACGCGATAAAGCGTGTCACGGAAAAAATCGAGGCAATCGGAGAGGTGACGTCGGACAGCGGGGAGGCTGTAAGAGAGGCGAGAGAGCTGTACGACGCGCTGGACGGGGAGCTTAGAGAGTATATCACCGACTATGAGGAGACACTGCTTCGAGCTGAGGCGGCATATGCCGAGTTAGTGAGCGCGGCAAAGGAGGAGGCAAAGCGCGAGCTTGAAGGATATAAGGATTTTTCAAATTACAGAGCAGAGCAGCAAAAACAGCTTTTGCAAATTATAGAAGATGGAAAACGTGAAATCGACGGCGCCGACGACGTAAATATTGTAAGAGCGGCGCTTGAAAAGATAAAAGCTGAGATGGACGGCGTCAAAACGGCAAATCAGCTTTCCGCCGAGGAAGAGGGGAAAGAAAGCGGCGGAGGACGTTTTGAGGCGGAAAGCGGCGGCAGCGGCAAAGGTGATATTCAAAAGACAGAGGAGAGCGAAGACGGGGAGGAAATTAAAAACGAGACGGTGTCTCCCGAGACGGGAGACACAGGCGTCGGCGCTTTCGCGGCTTTCGCGGCGCTCGGCCTTGGCGGAATTATTATTGCCGCGGGCATTTTTGAAAAGGGGAAAAGGGGAGCGTAAGAGAGCGGTAAAGGCTTGACGCGAAAAGCTTCGCACAATGTTCGCACGAACTTGTTCGGAAAGTTTTCGCGCTATGTTCGCACTCGCCCA
>CANRNZ010000097.1 GCA_947632135.1 uncultured Clostridia bacterium | reverse complement strand
TCTATTATACCATACTTTGACAAAAAAACAAAGCCCTTTTCAGAACTTTGTCTTCAGTCTGGGGCTTTGTCTTCAGGATGTGGTTCGGCTCTCCTCACCTTAAGGTGAGGAGAGCCGAACCTTAAATACCCGAAATACCTTTTTCGCCTCCCCGATTACTCTCTTTTATATTGATTTATATTGATTTTACAAAATTTCTGTGTTAAAATCAAAGCTGTAAACAAAAAAACAGAAAACAGAGAACACAAAGCGAAAGGAACGTTACAGCGGTATGAAAAAGAGAATTATAGTCGGAATAGACGTCGGCGGCAGTACCACAAAAATTGTCGGCTTTGATTTGACGGACAAAAAAAAGGTACTTATCGACCCGCTGTTTGTCAAAGCGACAGACCCGATAACGTCGATGTACGGCGCTTTCGGCAGATTCATAAACGAAAACGAGCTTGAGCTTGACGATATAGAAAAAATAATGATAACGGGAGCGGGCTCCTCATTTCTCACAAGACCGATATACTCGATAGAGTGCGAGGTCATTCCCGAATTTCGCAGTATCGGGCTCGGCGGGCTCTACCTCAGCGGCCTTGCTAAAGCGATAATAACAAGCCTTGGCACCGGAACCGCCCTCGTTTACGCCGAAAAAGGCAGAGAGCCCGAACACCTCGGCGGCACGGGAATCGGCGGCGGCACTATAATGGGTCTCTCACGTCAAATGCTCGGAATGGACAACATAAAGCACATAGACGACCTCGCAAAGAGCGGAAGCATCAGCAACATAGATTTAAAAATAGCCGACATAACGAGCCACGACCTCGGAGACGGCTTTTCCGACGTCATGACGGCGTCGAACTTCGGAAAGATAAGCGACCTTGCGACAAAGAACGACATCGCCCTCGGTATACTCAACATGGTTCTTGAAACCGTCGGCATGGTCAGTATCTTCGGCGCAAGGAGCCGAAATATACGCGATATAGTGATTACGGGCAACCTCACCGCGGTCTCGCACGCCGAGCCGACCTTCAAGCTTTTCAACAAAATGTTCGACGTAAACTTCATAATCCCGAAGTATTCAAGGTACTCGACAGTAATCGGCGCCGCGCTCTCGGGATGCGGAGAGGAAAATTAAACTCGCAAAGGTATTCGCCCTGCCCGAAAGCACCCGCGAAAAATTAAAAAACCGAATTTAAAACGGAGTATGAGCCCTCATACTCCGTTTTACATTCGTTAAATATAATTTCAAATACGTCAAATACTGCGCCGAGGTCGGAATCGGCTTTTGTCACGCTATTTTCCGCGCGTCCCGACCGATACGTTCCAAAGCTCGGAATAAATTCCGCCCGATTCAAGAAGGCTCTCGTGAGTGCCCCTTTCCTCGATTCCCTTATCAGTGACGACAAGAATCTCATCGGCGTTTTTGACTGTGGTCAGACGGTGCGCGACCACAATCGTCGTCCTTCCCTCACACAGCATCTCAAGGCTTTTCTGTATCATCACCTCTGTCGCGTTGTCGAGCGCGCTTGTCGCCTCATCAAGAATAAGTATCGACGGATTTTTCAAAAACACCCTCGCTATGGATATCCTCTGCTTCTGCCCTCCTGAAAGCTTCACACCGCGCTCTCCGACAAGAGTGTCGTACCCATCGGGCAGACTCATTATGTAGTCATGTATATTTGCAAGTCTCGCCGCCTTTTCGACCTCCTCGCGCGAGGCGTCGGCAGAGCCGTATGAAATGTTGTCGTAAACTGACGCGTCGAAAAGAAAGACCTCCTGAGATACTATTCCGATATTGCGGCGAAGAGAACCGCGCGTCAGCGTCGTTATATCCTTTCCGTCAATAAGTATTTTGCCCGACGACGCCTCGTAAAACCTCGGTATGAGATTGCATATCGTCGTCTTACCTCCCCCGGACGGGCCGACAAGGGCAAGAGTTTTGCCGCTTTGAAGCTTAAACGACAAATTCGAAAGGACAGGCTTTTCACCGCCGTAGGAAAAGGACACGTTTGAAAACTCAATATCCCCGCGAACCTCCCCGATATCCTCGGCGTCGGGCGAGTCCTCCTCGGCGTTTGTATCCATTATTTCGCAGAACCTCTTAAAGCCTGTCATTCCCTCCTGAAACATCTCCATAAAGCTTATCAGACGCTTTATCGGAGTCGTAAAAATCGTTATGTAAAGAATAAACGCGGTGAAATCGGCAATCGTTATTTTGCCGAACATATAGAAAAGTCCGCCCGCAACGTACATCGCTACCATAAGAAGGTCGGTTATAAAGGTGTTTCCGACGTGGAACTTCGCCATCGCGCGGTAAGCCCCCGCTCTCGCCCTGACAAAATTGCCGTTTCCGACCTCAAAGCGACATTTCTCGTATTCCTCGTTCGTGTACGCCTTTGAAACCCTGATGCCCGAAATGCTGTTTTCGAGATTCGCGTTCACCTCGGCTATCCTTTTTCTCGATTCAGTAAACGCATTATGCATCTTCGAGCGCAGCGACGAGGAAAATATAACCATAAACGGAATACCCGCGAAAAGAATCAGCGTCAGCGGGAGACATATTCGCGACATCACAATAAACGAGCCGATAAGCATAATCAACGACAAAAACAAATCCTCGGGGCCGTGGTGAGCGAGCTCCGAAATATCCATAAGGTCGTTGACGATACGGGACATGATAACTCCCGTTTTCGAATCATCAAAATACTTCATCGGCAGCTCCTGCAAATGGGCAAACACATCCCGTCTCATGTCCGCCTGTATGCCGACTCCGACCATGTGCCCGAAATATTCCACGAAATAGTTGAGCCCCGCCTTTAAAATATATATCGCAAGCAGTATCCCCGCCCAAAGAACGAGCTGATTTATAAGCCTTCCGGGAATAAACTCGTTTATCATCTTCCTTGTTATCATCGGATAAACAAGGTCGCACGCCGCAAGGATAAACGCCGCCGCCATGTCGCAGGCAAACATTCCCCGTCGCGGACCGTAGTACCTAACAAATCTTTTAAGCAAAATTCAAAACCCCCGCAATCCGTGCTGCCGAAATCAAAAGAGAACGTATGGCGTAAACCTTCCGGCTCTCGCCTTACAATACACAAACAGTATATCACCGAAAAAATAATAATTCAACATAATAAACGAAAATATCGAATTTTTCGGATTTATCGAATCCTCGAATTTTCGGTATTGTCGAATTTTACAAATTCATAAAAGTAGCCGAAGCGTTAAAAAGCCGTGCGCAAAATGCGCACGACTTTTATATAAAATTATTTTACCTGTGTTTTGCCGAAGGCTCAGGGATTTGTACGGAAAGCAAGTCCGAGCGCATCAGCATATTCCGAAGCAGAGGAGTTAGCGGAGCCGACCATAGTGCCGCCCGTTACGCTGAAGCCCTCGCCCTTCGTGTAAAGGTAGCCGTATGCGTATCTTCCGATGTACGCTGTCGCGCAGGGAATCTCAAGAGTATTGAGAGAAGCGCAGCGGCAGAATGCGTACTTGCCTATGTTGACGACGGCGGTGGGTACTACGACCTCGGAGAGCTCGGAGCACTCATAGAAGCAATCGCTGCCGATAGATACGACGTCGGTGGGGATATCAACTCTGTCAAGAGACTTGCAGCGGTAGAAAGCGCCTCTGCCTATCGTCTTGAGGTTTGCGGGAAGCTCAACGCTGTCAAGAGCGGAGCACTCATAGAACGTGTAAACAGGGAGATCCTCAACTCCGTCGGGAACATCGACGGACGCAAGAGTCGAGCACTTGCCGAATACTCTCGTTCCGAGAGACGTGAGGTTCTGAGGCAGAGAAATCTGAGCAAGATTCGAGCAGCCGTAGAAAGCCTCTTTATCTATTCTTGTAACGCTCTCGGGGATTACTACATTATTCAGCGACTCGCAGCCGAAATAAAGTCCCTCGTGTATTGTATCAATACCGTTCGGAATTTCGGAGGAGGTGAGAGCCTTGCAGTACTTGAACGCGTTCATACCTATATCGGTAACGCTCGAAGGAATATCGAGAGTCTCGATTGCGGTGCATCTTCTGAATGCGTTGGCGCCTATGGTCAAAAGACCCTGAGGAAGCACGGCGCTTACAAGAGACGGGCAGTTGGAGAATGTGTATTCGCCGATCGACTTCACATTCGAATGGAAATTGACAGTCGTAAGCTCGGGCATGCACTCGAACGCGCTGTCGCCTATATCGGTAAGACCGACAGGTATATCGAGAGTAACAATACCGGTATATCTGAAGGCATATTTGCCGATTGAATTTACATTCTCATGGAACTGAACCGAACTCAGCGACAGCATGGACTCAAACGCGCTGACGCCTATCTCGGTCATTGACGCGGGAATCTTCAGGGACTCAACCTTACTGTCTCTGAAAGCGCGCTCGCCGATATACTCGACAGAATCCGGTATAACGATCTCGCTTCCGCCGAAATTCTCAAACGCTCTGCCCTCTATTCTTTTCAACCCCTGCGGCAGAGAAACCGCGGGAGCCTCGGAACGCAGAAAGACTCTGGCAAAAGCGCAGTACGGAATCGACGTTATCCCGTCTTCGATTGTAAGGTTCACGAGATTGTTAAGCCATGAAACCTGAACGTCAAGCCAAGGATAATCGGGATACTCGTCATCGTCGCCGTCCTCACCGGTTGAATCGGGAAACTCGGGAATCACTCCGTCCGTCTCCCCTTCATACTCGGGATTTATACCTATAGTAAGCTTGGAAGAAAGAACGTTGCTGATTCTGTCGAAATCCCAATGATAATAAAATTCATTGTTGTCGCCGAAAACGTCCTCGCTCTCCCTATGCTGATCCGCCGCGGCGCCCACCGCAAACGGGAACAGTGCAAGAAGCATTGTCATACATATGACAACGGCAAGAATTTTTTTCATAAAGGTCAGACCCCCTGTGATCGCATAGTTTTATCTGCAATAATTATAAGTGCTGAGAAATGATTTGTCAAGTAGCAAAACAAAACTTTTCGGAAAATTTCACAACTTTATTCCCCGAATAAAAATCTTTTTGGAAAAAATGCAAAAAAACGCGCCTCAAAGAGCGAAAGCGTCACCCGACGTCGGAGAAATTCCCCGTTTTCTTACGCTTTATTATGCTTATCGCACGCTCATTTAGGCGCGCCTTCAAAAAATAACAAAAAATAAAACCGATAAAACCAAACGATAAAAATAAAATTAAAAATAAAAATAAAACGAAAAGCCGCAAAAATCGCGGCTTTTCCGAATCGTATTTAATTTAGCTTGATAATAAATGGTTGTACAATTTTCAAACGGCCGAAACCGCTTTTACAATTACAAATATTTAAAATCGTGTTTTTTACATAAACCTGCGTCCGAAATCGGGCATTCCGCCGTAACCGGGCGTGTTGTCGTCGTCCTGTCTCACAGCGCCGACATTGCCGGTGTTCATGCTGCGCTCTCTGTCCTTTTTCAGCATTCCCATCAGCTCCTCGAAATCGGGGTCGTCAACCTCCGACTCGCCGTCGTCATCTTCGCCGTCGTCCGCTTTTTTCTCGGGGACGTTTTTCTTTGCCGCGCCGTCCGCCGCCTTTGCAGCCTGAGCCGCCTCCTCGGCTTTGTTCTCAAAGCCGGTGGCAATTATCGTTATGTCCATCTGGTCCTCAAGGGACGAATCAAACGCGACGCCCCAGATGACGTTTGCGTCCTCGTGAGCCTCCGAGGCTATCATGTTCGACGCGAAGTCGACCTCCTCGATTCCGATGTCGGGGGACGCCGTAATGCTTATAAGTATTCCCCTTGCGCCCGAAATCGACGTCTCAAGCAGAGGGCTTGAAATCGCAGCCTTCGCCGCAAGCTCCGCCTTGTCCTTTCCGGTAGCCGAGCCGATTCCCATATGCGCGTATCCCGCGTTCTTCATAACAGCCGTCACATCGGCAAAGTCAAGGTTTATGTATCCGGGAATGTTTATAAGCTCGGAAATGCTCTGAACGCCGTGCTTCAGAACGTCATCCGCCGCCTCAAACGCATTCATCATGGTTATCGGTCTTTCCGAAACCTGCTTAAGTCTTTCATTGGGTATTATGACGAGAGAGTCGACATACTGCCTCAGCTCGGCGATTCCCGCCTCGGCCTGAGTCATTCTTCTCTTTCCCTCAAACAGGAAAGGCTTCGTCACGATTCCGACGGTGAGAACGTCCATCTCACGCGCGATTCTCGCGACGACCGGCGCCGCGCCGGTACCGGTTCCGCCGCCCATTCCGGCTGTAAGAAAGACCATGTCCGCGCCGGATATGGCGTTCTTTATCTCGTCTATGCTCTCCTCGGCGCTGAGCGCTCCGATTTCGGGATTTGCGCCCGCCCCGTGTCCTTTTGTTATTTTCTCGCCTATCGGTATCTTGTTTGTCGCGTTCGAATGAACGAGCGGCATTTTGTCGGTGTTTATTACAATAAACTCGACACCGCGCACGTTCGACGCTATCATGTGGTTCACAGCGTTTCCGCCGCCGCCTCCGACTCCTATGACCTTTATATTCACGCCGCTGGAAATGTTATCGTCAAGTTCAAATGGCATTTTACAGTCCTCCGTTATGTATTTATTCGTTTCTTGTCAATTTCTATTTTATTATTTTTGTTCACTATTTTAATAATAAAACTACACATTATATATAATATACTTTTTTTATCTCTTTTGCAATACATTTATACAAATTTCTTATTATTTTTTTATAAAATTATAAGAAAAAACGGCAAATCGCGCCGTTTTTTGCTTGTTTTATTCCATTTATTTCCGATTATTTCTAATTTATTCCGTTTTACAGTCCCGATTGAGCATTTTACTCATTTGCCGTTTTAGACATTTGATAAGAGAGACAATATTTTACAAATGCCTACGTTAATCGAGTACAAGCTGATTGTCTATAATCACACTTGTTTTCGACGTATCCTCCAAATTGATATACGCCTTGTTCCCCGAATCAAAGAGAGGATCCTCCAAAATTTCGGCGGCAAGCTTTACCTTGACACCAAAATCGTCCTGAGTGCCGAAATCAAGCTTGTACTTGCCGTTTGCAATCATCACCGTGTCAAAATCGTCTCTTAAATCTATAGTGTCGAGCCTCTCCATAAGCTTTGACTGCTTCACGGTGTTCACCGTGCTCCTCAGATATCTCTGAGCTCTTTCCGAGGCGAGAGTGATTTCACATCCCGCAACGGCGCCGGAGACCGCCTGAAGCTTCAATTTTATAAGCCCCGCGTCTGACGCGTCCTCCTCGGTTATTTCGTCAAGCACCGTAAGGGATTCGGAAAGACCGTACAAATCTCCGTATAACTCCGCATAGAACACGGGCTCCTCCTCGGTCACGGTAATCTCGACCTTGTTCGGAACCGTCCTGTCAAACGAGACGCCCGTTATGTAAGGGAGAGAGAAGGATATATTTTTCCCCGCGGCGCTCGAGCTGAAAGAAAACAAATTCGTCTTTTTGAGGGAAAGACCCGACGCCGCGCTTATTTCCTCGGCGGTGTACCTTGAATTTCCGACAACGGTTATGCTGCTCACAACGAAAAACACCTTGTAAACAACCGTAAAGAGAACGACGACACTCAGAAGGAAAGTCGAGGCATATATAAGGGTGTGCTTTGCCTTTTGAAGACGCTTGCTGCGGCGAACGAACTCTCTGTACCTGTCTCTTTTTTCGCGCGCCTCCCTTATGCGCCTCCGGCGCACGGCGACGGGGGTGTTGTCGAAATACCTGTCCTGACGCGGGACGGCCTTTCTGCCCGGAGTAATGACACGGGTCACGGTGCGCCTTGTCCGTACGCTTCCCGCGCCGTTTCGGCGGCGCGCATTATTTTCGCCGACTGCGGCGTATCCGATGGCATCTTTCTCCATGCCCGGCCTCCTTTCTGTACTATGTTCGCACTCACCCAACACAAAAGTTTTCGCACGTTGTTTGCACTCGCCCAACACAAAAGTTTTCGCACGTTGTTCGCACTCGCCCAACACAAAAGTTTTCGCACGTTGTTTGCACTCGCCCAACACAAAAGTTTTCGCACGTTGTTTGCACTCGCCCAACACAAAAGTTTTCGTCCACCTTTTTCAAAAGGTGGCAGGGTTCGGGGCGGCGCCCCGACGCTTGGCGTTTCTTTTGAAGCTTTTCTTTGCGCCGATTGCGTCAAAGAAAAGCGTCAGTGAAGTTAGTTTCTGAAAATGTTTTTATTTGAAATTAAAAAGCTTTTCAAACCCCTCCGTCGGCAAAGCCGACACCTCCCCTTTCAGGGGAGGCTCTTGAAGTCGGCGCCTCGCCCCTTT
>CANRNZ010000096.1 GCA_947632135.1 uncultured Clostridia bacterium | reverse complement strand
CATTGTGTTTTCCTCCGTTGTGGTTCTTTTATTTTACACCATTTTTGAGGTTTACACAATATTTGGGACGGACTCGACTCGACCGCGCGACGCAGCGTTTCAGTGTCGGGCTTTGTCTCGGACAAAATCTCGCACAATCCTTTTTTATACGAAGAGGTCACTTTTTTTACTTTGACAGAGCTTCGGACGGCGTCGTTTACATGCGCTTCGCACATACCGCACGCCATGCCGTCTATCTCAAGTACCGTCTTTATCACCGAATTCACCCTCTTTTTTCTTTTCTCCGTGACAAATACCCGCCGACGGACACGAGCCGCAGCATCCGCCGCAGGTGTTTTTCCCGGACTTTTTGTCCTTAATCATTTTTACGACGGCAATGCAGAACAGCGCCGCGACGCAAAGAGCGATTGCCACAGTTCCGATATTGTTTTGCAGCCATGCCGTTATCATAACAGAACCCTCTCAGACTTTGGATTTTACCTTTACCTGCTTTGTAAGCTTTGCGGACTCTTTGTAAGGTCTAAAGAGCATGAGCAGGATAAACGCAAGAACAAGGGCGGCGAAAATAAGACCGACGACGTTTACGTCTCCCGTAAAGAGCAAACCGAATTGGTAGACGATAAGAGATATCGCGTAAGCGAAGATGCACTGATATCCTATGGCAAACCACGTCCACTTTGCGCTGTTCATCTCACGTCTGATAGCGCCTATTGCCGCAAAGCAGGGCGCGCAGAGCAGATTGAATATCAGGAAGGAATACGCAGCGAGCTTCGTCATTCCCTCGAAGTCGAGCACGCCGAATACTCCGACGACCTCCTCCTTTGCGACAAGCCCCATAACAGTTGCTATCGCCGCTTTAATCGAGTTGAAGCCGAGGGGAGCGAATATCCAGCATATTCCCTTTCCGATATAGCCGAGGATACTGCTTTCAAGCTCCATTTCGGCGCTGAACGTGAAGGCGCCGTCGACAAATCCGAGGGAGGACGCCGCCCATATTACGACGGAGGACAACAGGATTATTGTGCCCGCCTTTTTTATAAACGAGCGTCCGCGCTCCCACATACTGCGAAGGACATTTGACACTGTCGGGAGGTGGTACGCGGGAAGCTCCATGACAAACGGCGCGGGGTCTCCCGAGAACATTTTGGTCTTTTTAAGAATTATGCCCGATATGATTATAGCCGCGACGCCGATAAAATATGCCGAGGGTGCGACCCAAGGAGCTTTATTGAAAAGAGCCGCCGCGATAAGCGCTATAATCGGAAGCTTTGCGCCGCAGGGGATAAAGGTGGTCGTCATTATGGTCATTCTGCGGTCGCGCTCGTTCTCGATTGTTCGCGACGCCATAATGCCCGGAACGCCGCATCCCGTTCCGATGAGCATTGGGATAAACGATTTTCCCGAAAGGCCGAAGCGGCGGAATATCCTGTCCATAACAAACGCGATTCTCGCCATGTAACCGCATCCCTCAAGGAACGCGAGGAAAATAAAGAGGACAAACATCTGCGGAACAAATCCGAGAACAGCTCCGACGCCGCCGACGATTCCGTCGACGATAAGGCTTTCGAGCCACTCGGCGCAGTGTATTTTTTCAAGCCCCGACGATACGAGAGACGGTATTCCGGGCACCCAGACGCCGAAGTCTTCCGCGCTCGGTATGCCTTCCGCCTCCTCGCCCAATGCGGCGTCGTACAGCTCTGAGACGCCGTATCCCGCCTCATCAAGCGAGTCGGCGTATGTTTCGTATACCTCGTCGAAACCCGAAAAGCTTCCCTCCTCTGCCGCCGCGAGAAGGTCCTCGGCGCCGAGTACTCCGCTTGACTTTGCGTCGTTTAAAACGCCAATCATTTCATCGGTGAAAAGGTTTTCGGCGGCGTATTCGTCCATTGCCTCGTCATACGCCGAGGAGCCGATACCGAACAGGTGCCAGCCGTCGCCGAAAAGACCGTCGTTTGTAAAATCGGTGACCCACGCTCCGACGGTGCTCACCGAAACATAATAGACGAGGAACATTATAAGCGCAAATATGGGAAGGGCGGCAAAACGGTTCGTCACCACGCGGTCTATTTTGTCGGAGGTCGTAAGAGAGGCGGCACCGCTCTTTTTGCAGCAGGTCTTTATAATCTCGGCTATATATATGTATCTCTCGTTTGTGATTATCGACTCGGCGTCGTCGTCAAGCTCCTCCTCGGCTCTTTTTATATCGCTTTCGATGTGAGACAATGTCTCGGGGGAAATATTCAGCTCGGAGAGGACCTTGTCGTCCCTTTCGAATATTTTTACGGCGTACCATCTCTGGCATTCCTCGGGTAAATCGTGCAGCGCCGCCTCCTCTATATGGGCTATTGCGTGCTCCACCGAGCCCGAAAATGAGTGCTTCGGCACTGTTTTCCCGTGGCGCGCGGCGTCGATTGCCGCCTCTGCGGCCTCATTTATTCCGCGCCCTTTCAGGGCAGATATTTCCACCGTCTTGCATCCGAGCTCACGGCTGAGCTGCTCCGTATTTATACTTGTTTTGCTCTTTTCGACAACGTCCATCATGTTTATCGCGACGACGACCGGTATTCCGAGCTCGGTGAGCTGAGTTGTCAGATAGAGGTTTCTCTCAAGGTTTGTGCCGTCCACAATATTGAGTATAACGTCCGGTCTCTCGCCGACAAGATAGTTCCGCGCGACGACCTCCTCAAGGGTGTACGGGGAGAGTGAGTATATTCCGGGCAGGTCAGTCACCGTGACTCCGTCGTGCTTTTTCAGCTTTCCCTCCTTCTTCTCCACAGTTACGCCGGGCCAGTTTCCGACAAACTGATTTGAGCCGGTGAGCAGGTTGAAAAGGGTCGTTTTGCCGCTGTTTGGGTTGCCGGCAAGAGCTATTCTTATCTCTTTTGTCTTGCCTTTCGTTTCTCTCGTTTCTTCCATTTCTTCCATTTACTGTATCGCTATCCTTTCTTTAGTGTTTTAAGATTACGGGTTTTCAGAGTTTATACCGCCTGACGCCGCTTCTCACGCTTGTAAAAATGCGTTAGCGGGGACTAACCGCGGGGCAATAAAATAAACGCCGAGTCGGGACGAATTAAAACAAGTCGGAATTTTCGAAAATCAAAATTTTTTAATGATTTTTAAAATATTTTAAAATAGAAAAATTTTAAAAATCGAAGAATTTATAATAATTTCGAGGTCTGAAAAATCCGATAATTTTAAAAATCAGAAAATCCGAAAACGCTCGGCGGCGCGCGAACGCTTTACTCGACCTCGACCATTTCGGCGTCCGCCTTTCTCAGCGACAGCTCATAACCGCGGACAGTTATCTCGACGGGGTCGCCGAGCGGCGCGACCTTTCGCACGTATATCTCTGTTCCCCTCGTGATTCCCATGTCCATAATGCGCCGCTTGACAGCGCCCTCTCCGTGGAGCCTTACGACCCGAACTCTCTCGCCGATTTTTGTTTCCCTCAGCGTTTTCACAAAGATTCACCTCCGAAATTTTTATTTATGTTTTTATATATTAAATATATTCAAACCATGATTTTAAGCGCCGTCTCTCGGCTTATCGCAACGCGGCACCCCTTTACGCCGACTATCACGTTCCCGTTGTTTTCGCTTATCAGAGTCACGTTTCCTCCGACGACAAAACCCATCTCCTCAAGATGGCGGCGGACATCGCTCTTTCCGCCTACTTTTTTTATTATATTCTCTTCTCCCGAAACTGCAAAAATAAGCGGCGTCACAGCGTATCCCTCCGTATTTTAATATTTTAATATTTTAATCCGATTTTTTGCGGCATATACAATTAGCGTCTGCTAACTGCACTGTCAAATAAACGGTTAGCCTTCACTAACCGTTGTAATTATACTCCGCGAAAATAATTTTGTCAACAGTACGCGGAAAATTTTTTAAAAAATTTTTATGTGTCTTCCCCGCTGCGGAATATTTTATATGTCTTGCCCGCTGCAGAATATGCTTTGGGAATTTCACAAAATTTATATGTCCTACGACTTATATGACGCCTTATTATTCCGAGGCGCCGCCCGAGCCTTTTATTTTTTTCGGAGACGGGTTTGCAAATCTCGAACACATTATTATTATGAGCTGCGAGGGAACTCCCAAAATAAATATAAGCCCAAGATTGTAGCCGACCGCAAGAACGGTCAGATAAATAGAGCAAAGAAGGGACCATATGAGAAGCGAGACGATAAAATAATTGAGATGGCGGTCGAACCATACGGAGTTGAACACGAGCCATACGACAGTTGACATCGGAACCGCATAAACGAAGCTGAGCCAGCGCGCGCCGAACATAGGCAGGGCGAGAGAGAGTACAAGAAAAACAGCGGTCGCAATGAACCATACAAGGAGCATGCTGATTTCGGTTATGATTATCCTGTCGCGCTTTTTCTTTTCGTCTCTGTCAATTTTGCCGTTTTTCGAGTTCGCATCGGAAAGAGCTTCCGCCCCGTTTTCGTCGTTTTCGTCATTTTTGTCATTTTCAGAGTGTCCGCAGGAGACGAGGTAGTCGAGAGTGACGCCGAACAGGGACGCTATGGCGACAAGCACCGTGACGTCGGGAATGGACTCTCCCCTCTCCCACTTTGAGACGGCTTTATCTGAATAGCTGAGCTTCTGAGCAAGCTCAAACTGTGTCATTCCGCGGGAAAGGCGCAAATCGGCAATATTTTTGGCAATATTGGATTTAATATCGTCCATAGCGCTGCCTCCCGAATTTTTTGGATTTTTCGGATTTTAATAATTTCGGATTATTCATATATTTTGGATTTTCGCATTTTTTCGCGAATTATTCCCTACTATAATTTTATCATATTAAAAATAATAAATCAATACAAAAATACTATAATTTTCTCTCAAATTGAAATTTCTAAGAAAAATTCTACCGTGGGAGCCCATATTTCACGGGATTTTTCGGCTCATTCTACCGAGAGTAGAGCGCGCGGTAGAGTCGACTCTACCGAGAGATTTAAACGGTAGAGTTCCCTGTACGAACGGTAGCTTGAAAACTTTCGAGTCACATGGTACAATATTTTAACAAAGGTTGACGAAAACTTTACGGTAAAGTCGCGGCGCGAAGGCTCGGCGACAGAAAGCCAGTGTCACGGCGGTCGGCGTATCGGATACAGTATCGGGATTTATATCGTGATTTATATCGTGATTTATATCGTGATTTATATCGATACTTTTAAGGGCAAAATACAGACAAGACAGACAAGAAATAAAAATAAATCGGGTAAGAATTTTAACGGAATTAAGCGGCATAAAAGAACATGAAAGAAGCAGAAAAAGAAAGAGATAAAGCAGACGAGAAGGCAAAAGAGGCAATAAAAGAAACAAGAAACAATAACGACTGCGAAGAAAAAACAGTAAAAACAGAAAAAACAGAAAAAATAAATATTATGTACTGCGGCGACTCAAATATCGCGCTCGGCGTCGTTATGTCAATTTTGTCAATCGTCGACGTCATGGCGGACGCTTTTGATTTTATTATCCTGACAGCAAGCCTTGAGGCATGCGGCAAGGTATACATGCCGTTTGACCAAAGGATCGCAGGCGCTCTCGACAGCGCGGTGAAGAAAAAGAATTTAAACAGCTCAGTTACCCTTCGCGACGTGACAGACGTCTTTACGGCAGAGCCTCCGACAGCGAACCTTGCGACGAGATTTACTCCGTGCTGTATGCTGAGGCTGTATGCCGACATGGCGCAAGGCATGCCGCAGAGGATTCTTTACCTTGACAGCGACGTTATATGCCGCAGGGATTTTTCCGATTTTTACTCTCGGGATATGCAGGGTACGGAATTATGCGGGGTTCTCGACAGATACGGCAAGTGGTTTTTCAAAAAAAATCCGAAAAATCCTCTTTCCCTTTTTAAATTCGATTATCTGAACTCGGGAGTGCTCCTTTTGAATATGCAGGAGATATCAAAAAGCGGACTGTTTGAAAAATGCCGCAGGGCGTGCCGCGACAAGGAGATGCTGCTGCCCGACCAGTCGTCGCTGAATAAGCTCGCAAGGAGCAAGAAAAAATGCCCTGCAAAATATAACGAGCAGAGAAAAACGCGCGGCGACACCGTTTTTCGCCACTACACGACAACGTTCAGGTTTTTCCCGAAATTCAAATCGGTGACGGTAAAGCCGTGGCAGCCCGACAGAATGCACGAAATACTGAAAACAGACGAGTGCGACCTGTTGTATGAAAAAAGTCTTTTTTTAATAAACTCGACAGACAAAGCAGAATAAGCAGACTCGCTCGGCGCGCTTCAGCGCCCGACGGTCAATACGCAGAAAGTGAGAATAACAAGTGACCAAAGCAGATAACAAAAAAGTCGTTCCCGTTTTTTTCGCAGTAAATGACAGCTATACGCCGTACCTCAGCGTCGCGCTTTCCTCGGCGGTGAAAAATTCCTCCCCCGACAGGCTCTACAGGGCAATCGTACTGCACGACGGGGTGAGTGAGGAAAATCAAAAAAAGCTGCGCGCCCTTGCGGCAGACAATTTTGCTGTTGACTTCGTCGCAATGGAAAAAGGGCTTGAGAGCATAACGGATATAATGTCGAACAGGCTGAGATGCGAGTATTTTACGCTGACAATATATTTCAGGCTGTTCATACCGACGATGTTCCCCGAGTACGACAAGGCAATTTACCTTGACGGCGACGTCGTCGTCCTTGACGATATCGCAAAGCTGTACGACACCGAGCTCGGCGACAACTATATCGGCGCGTGCCAGGACCATTCGTGCCGCGGAATCGAGCCGTTCGAAAGATATTTTGAGCTCAGCGCGGGAGTTGACAGAAGCAAATACGTGAACTCGGGAGTTCTGCTGATGGACCTCAAAAAGCTGAGAGATTTGAACTTCGGCTCTCATTTTCTAAGTCTCCTTAACACGTATCACTTTGACTCGGTCGCCCCCGACCAAGACTATATAAACGCAATATGCGCCGACAAAATCTATTACCTTTCGCCGTCGTGGGACAGAATGCCGAACGACAGAAATCCGATAGACCCCTCGCCGAGCCTTATTCACTATAACCTTTTCGCAAAGCCGTGGTGCTACGACAACATACAGTACTCCGATATTTTCTGGGAGTATGCGGAAGGCTCCCCGTACAGGGATGTTCTGAGGGCGGAAAAGGACTCGTTTGACGAGGAAAAGAAAGCCGCGGACAGGGAAACTCTTAATTTCATGCTTAAACGCGCAATCGAGATATCGGCGGGAGAGGTTACCTTCAAAAAGATATACGACAGCGGGGTTAAGATTCGCCTATGATTTTCAAGGATAAAAGGGACGAGGTAATAGAGAACATAAAAAAATCCGCCGAAAGCGGCAACTTTTATGTCACCGTCGAGCCCGACGACCCGACGTTGTCGCCCGAGGAGCAGAAAAAAATAGTCGACGAGTACCTGAGACGGCGAAAGAGCGTGTCCTTCAGGGCCAAAAAGCTTTGCGCGAGAGCGCTCGCCTCGGCGCTTACCAAAATTCTGAGCGAAAACACTGAAATTATCGGGATTGAAAAGCTTGACTCAATAAGCGGCGGCGCGCTCATGACGAGCAATCATTTTTCGCCCGACGACTCGACGCCGCTTCGCCTTATGGCGCGAAGGATAGGGAAAAGGATAAACACCGTCGCAAAAGCGTCAAACCTTGCGATGCCGGGCGTTATCGGGTTTCTTATGAACTACGCGGATATAATTCCGCTTTACGACAACCCGCACTACATGTCGCGCGACCTTATGTCAATACTTGACGAATGCTTTGAAAAGGGCGAAATTGTCCTTGTCTATCCCGAGCAGGAAATGTGGTTCAACTACAGAAAGCCGCGTCCGCCGCAGCGCGGGGTCTACTATATGGCGTCAAAGGCAAGGGTGCCTGTCATTTCATGCTTTGTCGAGCTGCGCGACCTTGATGAAATGGAAAACACGTCGTTTCACAAGGTGAAATATATACTTCACGTTCTCGACGTGATTTACCCCGATTCAAGCAAGAGCGCGCATATAAACAGCATTGAAATGGCAAACAGGGATTACATGCTGAAAAAGCAGGCGTACGAGGCGGCATACTCGAAGCCTCTTGCGTACACGTTTTACAGTGAGGATATCGCGGGGCTTGTTGAATTTTAAAGTACGCACAGAACAATTACGGAAGTTTTCGCGCGGCTTTTTCAAAGTTCGCACAAACTTGTTCGGGAAGTTTTGCTCAAGCTTGCCCTTGGGGTCCCCGCAAAAGCTTTGCTTTTGTGGGGAGTGGCTCTAAGCTTGCGGGGTTCGGGGCGGCGCCCTCGTCGCGCTCCGCAGAGCGCGAAAGCTCCGATACGCGTTCTTTTTG
>CANRNZ010000095.1 GCA_947632135.1 uncultured Clostridia bacterium | reverse complement strand
AATCTTTGTTATAAGGTCGATGACCTTCGTCTCGCCTATGGCGAGAGTGTATTTGCCGTCGGCGCCCTTCGTTGTGTTTGTAACTCCACAGCCTTCAATCCAGCCTATACCGTCATACGCGATAAGTCCGTACTGGTCGTCCTTTGTGAAGGAGCTGTTTCCGTCAAGCTCAAGGTGGACAGATTTTACCATTTCAAGGAACTTATCAAGAGTCCACTGGTTGGCGTCAACGAGCGCCTGAGGATCCTCAAGACCGATATCGGTTATTATCTGAGGATTGAAGAAAAGACAGCCTGACCACGAGAGCTTGCTCATTGTGATATCGTTTGCGAGGAGGTAAGTCTTTCCCGCAATCGTAAGGTCGTCAAGCGCCGTGGGGTTCCAGTAATCCGCCTCGAGGTTTATGTACTCCGCCTCGTCGAGCGCTCTGAAATCGTAGAGCATGTTGTTTGTAACGGCGGGAGCCATTCTTACGCCCCAACCGTAGATAACGTCGAAGCAGAAGTCGTTTGCCTTATAGTACTTGTCAAGGTCGTCAAATCCCTCGCCGATGAGCTTTTCCTCGATGTTTACATTGTACTTTGTTTTGCATGCGTCGTTTCTCTTGTAGATTGCATCGTTTGTGGCGACGCCGTTTATATCCTCCGCGGCAATCCAGTTGCCGCAGTAATATTCGCTTCCGGAAGATGTCTGACTCGTCAGCTTTGCAAAAGTAAATGTTTCACCCTGATAGTCTCCTGCGGGGAAGTTTGTGTCGATATTCGACGTTTCGCCCTCTTCCCTCACGTTAGCTTTTGTCTCGCCGCACGACGTCATAAGAAGAGCCGATAAGCAAAAACAGAAAACAAGCGCAAGAGACATAATGCGTTTGAAATTCATTTTGAACCTCTCTTTCCCTTTTCCGATATAAAAATAATGCTTATTTGAAGAAGTCCGTCACAGCACGGACTTGTTTCCGGTTTAAAATATTTTATTTTTTAAGTTTATGATTTTTTGAATTTATTTGGTTCACGAAATCTTACGAAAGAATAACGGGAGTAAGACCCGCAAGCTTTGCGAAATATTCGATTTCCGAAACGTCTGCCCCGTAAACTATCGTGCTGTGGTGGGTAACGCCCGCCATGCTGATTTCTTCAAGGAATTTTGCGACGGGCATCTTCGGCTTCATCCAGCCGCGCACGGTGCCGACGAAGTTGTCCTCCCTTATATCGAGCATCTCGACGGGAGATATCAGCATCGAATATTTTCCGCTCTCGTTCTTAAAGACGTTTGTGAAAACGGCGCTGCCTCCCTTATAACAGCCGTACCCGACGACGGGGTCGTCCGCCTCGCCGAAGATAAAGGAAATCTTCTTCATTTCGCTCTTGCCGCTTGTGAGCGCCATGTTGTACTCTCCCATGTGACTGAGAAACAGCGAGTCGCCCTTCCAGTCCGGGCAGAATATCTCGACAAACGCCGCCTCCTTAAAGGCTCTCATGAGCGCTCCGGTGACCGATGCCGTCAGCACATCTCCCTCGCCCGCATATCCGACTCCCCTTGCCATTGCCTTGCATGCCTCCATAAAGGGCATTACCTCAAGACCGTTTTCGGGTCTGATTTCCCTGAAATTGACGGTGAACGCCGCAAGGTCGTTTTTCTCTATCCAGTGCCTTACCGCAAGACAGTTGCGTATTGTTTTTTCGTATGTCCCGTCGTCGATTTCGTCTATCGCTATGTAGTTTTCCGCGTCGAATTCCTTCTCGCGCTCTATCTCTTCTCTTGTGACGCTTTCACGCAGCCGCTCAAGCTCTTCCCTGTTTGAGTAGACAGCCTCGACACCGAACACCTCTTTCAGCTCCTCGTCGGAAATGAGAAAGTCTCCCATTCCGTCAAAGCTGCCTCCGATGGTGCCGACCCTCGTGCCCCTCAGCCCGACCGCGGCAGCCGCCGCTCTGACATAACGCGCCGCTCTTTCGACAACATCGCTTGTCGGATAGTGACCCGCGGCAATCGCGTAGACCTTTCCCGCACGTCTCAGCATATTCGTCATATCCATGACGCCGTGAATCCCGTGACAGTAGTTCAGCTCATCGGGCTCCTGAAGCGAGCCGAAATCGTAGACCTCCGTCGTATCGAGAACGACTATCGGAAGCGACGTCTCGGAGAGTATTTTATAAGATTCGAGCGACGGCGAGTATGCGGCGTGCCACGTGACAATGCAGTCCGCGCCGTCGTTTTCGAATTTTTCTATCTGAGCCTTAAACTCCTCTTTAACGCTGCAAAAAGGCGCGCGGATAACGTCAAACCCTTTGTTTTCAAGCTCCCGCGCCAGCTCCTCGTAAAACGGCTCCGTTCTCGGACGGACAACAAATCCGCAGTCGTCGTACAGCTTTATGTACAGCGGCAAAAATCCTATTTTAATTTTTTTCAAGGTTTTTCTCCGATTTTTAATTTTTAAGTTTTTAAATTTTTTTCGATTTTTCGAATTGTTTTCGATTATATTATAACTTCAATATATTATATTTTCAATACATAATATATTGACAATTTGTTTCGTAAATTTTCGCTTTACGGGCCCGTTTCAAATATTTTTCAAAGCTTAACGACTTATAAGCTTATCAGATATTTATCCCGAAATATCCGGCGGCGTTTTTCCACATCACCCGCTCGACGTCCTCACGTGTAAGAGACAGCTCCTCGGCGCACCTTTTGAAGGCCCTCAACTCCTCGTACATAAAGGTCGTTATTTCAGTCTCATCCGTTTCTCTCATATGCGAATCGTTTGACACGTCGCCGTAAGCCCCGCGCGGAACCACGTTTATGTACCTGCCGTTTTCCACTATCCGATACATTCTCATTTTCGTTATCGGCATATCGGAGCCGAACATGAGCCTCGACGTCCCGACGGCGTTTATGCACGCAACCATCGCCTCGCTCAGAGTATTAGCCGTGAAATCGAACATCATGTTCTTTGTGTTTTTCAGCACCTCAAAGGCGTCGCCTATATCCTCGGGAGCGTACGCTCTGCCTATATGGGCGATTATGACCTTTGCCCTCGGATACTTTTCCTCAATTTCCATCATCTGCGCGAGATTTATCGGGTCGCGCAGTCTGAGCGCTCTCGGTATATGGAGCATTACGATGCCCCCGACGTCATTCATGATTCTCAGGTGCTCGTGAGTGAGGAAATCAAATATTCTGACCTCGTTTTCGGGAATATATGACGGAGAGTTGTTGAGATACGGCTTTATTCCGACAAAGCCCGCCTCAAGAGCGCCTCTTATCTCCTCTTCCGTCGAATCCCAGTTTGTGCAGTAAAGAGCAGGCAGAGAATCCCTCTTTGCGCACTCAAGAGTGTAGCGGTTCACCTCGTCAAGTCTGCACGAGGGCATTCCCATTACGACGGCGCTGACCTTTTTCCCCGGGAACATTTGAGAATAAGACATCCAAAGGTCGTCTATCTTCAAATCGGGAGCGACTATATGCGGCCACATGACGCAGCCCTTTCTGTCCTCCGAGTCCCATCTCTGCATCTCCTCGCAGTAAAGATGAACGTGGCAGTCTATAATTTTTTCGGGAAGAAAATCTCTCAGCTCCTCCTCCCAAACTTTTTTGTCGTAATCCGTTACATTTACGCCGAACACGTTTTCTCTCGCCTCTCATAACTGTTGATTTGTTGATTTCTCGAAATTTTCAATAAATTATAACATATACGCGCCGTAAAGTCAACAACGCTTTGTAAGTATTTACGAATTATTCTCGAAAATCGACATGCCAATAAAATGAAATTAAAGTGAAATAAATACAAAAAATACAGACAAAAACGCGCCGCGCGTTGACATGCGGCGCGCGGCGGTGTAAAATAAAGCGAAAACGAAAAAAAACAAAATAAAAGCAAAAAATAAAAATAAAAATAAAAAAATGAACGAAAGAACAAAAAGCGACACAAAGGCGCGCCGTTTGGCAGAGCTTTTAAAAGGACACAGCGCCATAACCCTCAGAGAGGCGATGGACGCGCTCGGCGTTTCGGAGTCGACCGCGCGGCGAATATTCGCAAGGCTCGAGCGGGACGGCTGCGGTGTAAGGTATCACGGCGGAATCGAGCTCATCTCCGACTCCGTCATTCCCGATTACTCCTTCGACGACATGAAGTCAAAATTTGTCAGAGAAAAAAGAGCCGCCGCAAGATATGCGGCAGGCGAGGTATGCGAAGGCGACCGTCTTTTTATCGACTCGGGTACAACGCTAAAGCATTTTTCATTCGCTCTTGCCGCGCTGCTCGAAAAAAAGGAGATATCAAGCCTAAAAATATACACAGCGTCCCTTGCGAACTTCGGCGCTCTGAGGGACCTTGCCGAGGTTTTTCTTATCGGCGGCAGCTACCGCCCGCTCAGAAAAGACTTTTGCGGTGAAATAGCGCTCGGCGCGCTCTCGCGCCTGAAGCTTGACAAGTGCTTTATAGGCTGCGACGGATTTCACCCGTCCTGCGGCTTTACGACGACTGACCGCGACAGCGCGGAAATTGCCGACACGGTCATGGAGAACTCCCTTAAAAGCTATATGGTTATGGATTCGGGAAAGTTTATGAAGGTATCTGTCGTGCCGTTTGCCAAAAGGGCGCGCTCGCTCACGGTTGTAACCGACCGCGAGCCGTGCCGCGACGCGCTTCAGGGCATTTCCGGGCTCGGCGCGGCCCTCAGCGTATGTAAAAACGGTTTCTAATAATTTTTGTTTTTAAATTTCGGCATTATTCGGTTTAGGCATTATTCGGTTTAATTTTAATTATTTACTCCGAAAATATCAAAATCCCGCATCTCAATTCTGTAATTCTACCCGCTTTTCAAGCTCGCGCGTAAGCCTTTGCCTGTTTTCGGGGGAAATGCGGCAGAGCGGCAGTCTGAATTCCTCGCGGCAAAAGCCCATTTCATAAAGAGCCGTTTTTACCGGTATGGGATTCACCTCGCAAAACAGCGCCGAGGTCAGCGGATAAAGCGCGGCGGAAAGCTTCGCCGCCTTTTTGTATTCCTCCCTTTCGCACATTCGGCAAAGCGCCGTTATCTCGCGCGGGAGAATATTCGACGTCACCGATATGACCCCCTTCGCCCCGAGCGCCATAAGCGGAAGGCTTAACTCGTCCGAGCCCGAGTACAGCGGCATTGAGTCCCCGAGCAGAGAAATAATTTGCGCCGCCCTTGATACGTTTCCCGACGCCTCCTTCACCCCGCATATGTTTTCTACATTTGCCAATTTTTGATACGCTTCAAACGGTATATCAACACCTGTCCGCGAGGGGACGTTGTAGAGTATAACGGGAATCGAAACGGACGCCGCAATCCTTTTATAGTGGGTGATAAGCCCGCCGATACTCGCTTTGTTGTAATACGGCGTCACGGAGAGGATACCGTCCGCTCCGCTCTTTTCGGCAAATGCCGATTTATTTTCGGCATTTGCCGTATTATTTGAGCCGCAGCCGATTATAACCTTGACCCGTCCCTTTACAGTCGACACGGCGAAGGAAACGCACTCGCGCCACTCGTCCTCCGAGAGAGTCGACGCCTCACCGGTCGTCCCGCAGAAAACAATGGCGTCAACCCCCTCCGATATCTGAAATTCGACGAGTCTTTCGAAGGCGTAAAAATCGGGCCTTCCGTTTTTGAAAGGAGTGATAATCGCGGTCGCGGCTCCGCGAAACGGGGGATTTTTTATAATTTTTTCGGACTTTGATTTATTATTTATTTCGCATTTTGTTTCGTTTTTCATATGACGTACACACCACCCTTCAATTGCATTTTATGACAAAATGCGGCGCATGACACAGCGAGATATAATAAATGATATAATAAATGATATAATAATAGAAGGGAAATTTTCCCGTTTTTATTGACACACCGCAGAGTCGGAATTATAATATGAATGTTAATGTTCGCACAGACTTGTTCGGAAAGTTTTGGTCAAGCTTTTTCAAAAGCTTGCGGGGTCGAGGGGCGGCGCCCCCGTCGCGCTCCGCAGAGCGCGAAAGCTCCGATACGCGTTCTTTTTGCAAAGCTTTTTCCTCGGCTTCTGAGTCAAGAAAAAGCGTCTGGCGGTTCGCGGTGCATAAACCCTCGTGGCAGAACCCCACCGGCGCTTCGCGCCACCTCCCCTTTCAGGGGAGGCTCTGGCCACTGACCACTTCAGAAACTAACTTCACCGACGCTTTTCTTTGACGCAATCGGCGCAAAGAAAAGCTGCAAAAGAAACGCCATAAACGGGGGCTCTGCCCCTCGACCCCGGCGCCTTTTGAAAAAGGCGGACGAAAACTTTTGTGTTTGGTCAGTACGAACATTGTGCGAAAACTTTTGTGAAAAGTCAGTGCAAACTTCAAAAAAAGCGCTCCAAACCGTCGAAAGGATAAACAATATGTCAACAATGCTCCCGAAAAATTACAAATCCCACCTTAACGTGAGAAACACCCAGTACGCGCTCAAAAAAGTAAAAGACTTCTTTGAGCGCGACCTCGCGGTTCAGCTCAATCTGACTCGCGTGTCGGCGCCCGTTTTCGTCGACGCATGCAGCGGCCTGAACGATAACCTGAACGGCACGGAGCGCCCCGTGAGCTTTTCTATCCGCGACGAGGGGCGCTATGAAATAGTGCACTCCCTCGCTAAATGGAAAAGAATGGCGCTGAGAGATTACGGCTTTTCGGTCGGCGAGGGTCTCTACACGGACATGACCGCGATAAGACGCGACGAGGAGACGGACAACATTCATTCAATCTACGTCGACCAGTGGGACTGGGAGAAGATAATCACAAAAGAAGAAAGGCGCGAGGAGACTCTGCGCCGCACCGTGAAATACATATATGAATCTCTAAAGCACACCGAGAACTACATCGCAAACGACTACGATTTTATAGGAAGGCTCCTCCCCGAAAAGATAACCTTTATCAGCACGTCGGAGCTTGTTGAAAGGTATCCCGACAAAACGCCGAAGGAGAGAGAATACCTTGCTGCAAAGGAATACGGGGCAATATTTCTCATGCAGATAGGCGCGCCGCTTGCGGACGGACGCCCCCACGACGGACGCGCTCCCGACTATGACGACTGGAGTCTCAACGGGGACATTATCGTGTACTACCCCGTTCTGGACATAGCCCTTGAGCTGTCGTCTATGGGTATAAGAGTGGACGAGGAATCCCTCGCGCGGCAGCTGAAGGAGGCGGGCTGTACGGAGCGCGCCGCGCTTCCCTTCCACCGTGAGCTTTTGGAGGGAAAGCTGCCGTACACGATAGGCGGCGGCATCGGGCAGTCGAGAATCTGCATGTTCTTTTTGAGAAAAGCGCACATCGGAGAGGTTCAGTGCTCATATTGGAAACCCGAAGTCAGAAAAGAGTGCCTTGAAAACGGGATTTTTCTTCTTTAATATTAATTTAATATTAAGTATATTTAATATATTTAATATTTTCGTCAGTACGTGTTATTTAATTTATATTATACATCGGAGTGAAATATCATGAACGTGATTGAATTTATGAAAAAGGTCGTCGGCGAGACTTTTCAGACAGAGGGCACAGTCGACAAGCTTGTATTCGGAGACGGCGAGAGAGAGGTAAAAAAGGTCGCGACATGCCTTACCGCGTCAGTCGACGTAATAAAAAAAGCCCTTGAATACGGGGCTGACCTCATTATAACTCACGAGCCGACATTTTATAAGCATACCGACGTCTACGACGCGCCGAACCCCTTGGAGGACAGAAAGAGAAAACTCGCAAAGGACGCGGGGATCCCGATTTGCCGCTTTCACGACTACATGCACTTTTGCGATTGCGACATGATAGGAGTCGGTTTTTTGAAAGCTCTCGGCTGGGAGCAAATCGGAAAATTCGACGGAAAATTCAAATTCACTCTTGAAAAAGAAAAGAGCCCGCTTGAAATTGCAGCGGAGATAGAAAACAAGCTTGATATAAAGCACGTGAGGATAGTCGGCGCAAAGGGCGGGAAGGTTAAAAACATAGGGCTGTTTCTCGGTCACCGCGGGAGCGACTGCTGGCGGGCGCTTTCCGACACAGACGAATACGACCTCGGCGTCGGCGGCGAGTGGTGCGAGTGGGCGGACGGCGAAAGGATACGCGACTGCGCGCAGTTCGGGCTTCAGAAGACGGCGCTTATGCTCGGGCATGCCGCGAGCGAGCGAAACGCGATGAAATATCTTGCCGACGACATAAACGACGGCTTCGGCATCGAGGGGATTGAGGCGCGTTATATTGAATGCGGAGAGCTTTTCGGGTATACGGATAATTAAGTCAGTACTTTTTTAAAAGTTCGCACTCGCCCAACACAAAAGTTTTCGCCCGCCTTGCCCTTGGGGTCCCCGCAAAAGCTTTGCTTTTGTGGG
>CANRNZ010000094.1 GCA_947632135.1 uncultured Clostridia bacterium | reverse complement strand
ACGCTTTTCTTTGACGCAATCGGCGCAAAGAAAAGCTTCAAAAGAAACGCCAAGCGTCGGGGCGCCGCCCCGAACCCCGCCACCTTTTGAAAAAGGTGGACCAAAACTTTTGGAATTGGTCTGTGCTAACTTCATCACCCCCAGTATACCATTTTACTCTCCCAAAATCAAGCGTGCGGGCAAATTCCGCCGCGACCTCAAAATCGCCGTCCCGCGCCCGCCCTTTTATTTAAAAAAATCTTGAAACGACGACGCCGTTGTGGTATACTGACTCTCGGGATAATATATTTCGCGTATTTATATTTATTCATATTAACACTATTAACACCCCCTTTACGTTACCCCCCTTTTTCCCCTTTTAATCTTAAATTCTTATTTATTTATATCGAGGTTCGTGTGGAAAGCGAGAGCGCGCGCGTTTTATTTCAAGACGACAGCATAATATGCGCCGTTAAGCCCTGCGGCGTTCTGTCGGAGAGCTCTGAGGGCGGCGGTATGCCCGACATTTTGAAAAATACTGTCGGCGGGGACGTATTCTGCGTTCACCGCCTCGACAGGGCTGTCGGCGGCGTCATGGTCTTTGCAAGAAGCCGCGCCGCCGCGGCGTACCTCTCGAGCGAAATTGCAAATCGCCGCCTCGAAAAGGAATACCTCGCCTGCTGTCACGGCTCGTGCCCCGACGGCGGCGTAATGAGGGACCTTCTCTTCAAGGACTCGAAAAGCGGGAAAAGCTACGTTGTAAGCAGTCGGCGGCGCGGCGTGAGGGAAGCCGTCCTCTCTTTCGAAAAAATTTCCGAAAAAATTTTCGAGAAAATTTCGAAAGAAAATTCCGAAGAATTTTCGGGTGAAATTTCGGAAATCCCATCGCAAAATTTTTCGGAAAATCTTTCTGGTAAAATTTCGGAAATTCCATTACAAAAAAATTCTCAAAAAAGCAGCCGCGAAACGCGTGTCTCGCTTGTGAAAATAAAACTCGAAACGGGGCGCAGCCACCAAATCCGCGTCCAGTTTTCCTCTCGGAAAACGCCCCTTGTCGGCGACGGAAGGTACGGCGCAAGGGACAACTGCCAAATCGCGCTGTGGTCCTGCGGGCTGAGCTTTAAAATGCAAAGCGGCGCGACGGCGCGGTTCTCGTCCCCTCCCCCGAGCGTTTATCCGTGGACTCTTTTTGACGGGGAAATTCAAAATTTATTTATTTAAGCAATTAAAAAATCAAACCTGGCAGAAAGCGGGGAACACGCATGACGGCGCTTGAAAAAACAGAAGAGCTTATCGGCTGCGCCGAGTTCAAAAGGACAATGCGGGAGCTGTCCTCGATAATTCCCGAGGTGATGGAAAGAGGAATACCCGACACCCTTTTCTATCAGAATTATATTTTTTCAATCGACAAGGGCTGCGGCCTTTCCACCTGCCTTAGTTACATGGCGGATATGCTGCGCGAGGCGGGAATCGGCGACGTTCCCGTGGAGGAAGCGCCCGCGCCGTCGGAGCTTAAAGAATATCCCGCCGCGTCTCTTTTCCCGCGGAAAGGGCGGTATCTTATAAAGTGCATCGACATCGGCGAGTGGATAAACAGAACGGGGCACCCCGAATTCACGAAATATCTCGAAGGGCTGCAAAGAAAAGCCGACACGACGATTTACGTTTTCCGCGTTCCCGTTTTGCCGCGCGAGGTCCTGCGGAGAATCCGGGACGACCTGTCCGACATACTATATGTAAAGAGCGTTGAATTTGAGCCCGCGCGCGACGGCGAAATGCGCGCCTTTGCGGCGCGTGTCGCCGAGGAAATGGGCTTCACTCTTGACGACGGCGCGCTCGGGCAGTTTTTAAAGAAGATAGACTCCGAGAAACAGGACGGGCGCTTTTACGGCTTCAACACGGCGCGAAAGGTCATTCAGGAGATTGTTTTCTCAAAGCTCGTCTCAAACGCCGAGGGGCGTCGCCGCGTTTCGGTAATCGACTCCTCGGACGTGTCGGGCACTATGCAGAGCAAAATAGCAAAGAGCTCATGGCGCGACGTGATGACCTCCCTTGTCGGGCTTGAAAAGGTGAAGCGGCAGATTTCGGAAATAACGGAGCAGATAAAATTCATGCGCTCCGAGGGGAAAGGCGAAATGCCCTGTATCCACATGCGCTTTGTCGGGAACCCCGGCACGGGGAAAACGACTGTCGCAAGAATCGTCGGGGAGGCGCTTCGCGAGTGCGGAGTGCTCAGAAACGGCGGCTTTTACGAGTACTCGGGCAGGAGCTTTATCGGAAGATATATAGGAGAGACCGCGCGGCGAACGGCCGAAATATGCCGCGCCGCCTACGGCTCGGTGCTCTTTATAGACGAGGCGTACTCTCTCTTCTTCAGTGAAAACGACGACAGGGATTTCGGGCGCGAGGCTCTCAGCACCCTTATCTCCGAGATGGAAAATCACAGAGGGGACACGGTCGTCATAATGGCGGGGTACACCGACGAGATGGAAACTCTGATGAAGGGCAACAGGGGGCTTGAGAGCCGTATGCCGTATCTTGTGGAGTTTGACAATTATTCGAGAGACGAGCTCTGCGCCATTTTTATGAAAATGGCGGCGGAAAACGCGGAGTTTTGCGTCGAGGACGGGCTTTATGAGGCTGTGCTTTCATACCTTGCCGAAATACCCGACTCCTATCTTAACGGAAAGTCCTTTGCAAACGCGAGATTTGTAAGAAACCTGTATGAGCGCACACTGAAAAAGGCGCTCTCAAGACATATTTCGCAGATTTCCCCCGCGAAAGACGCGCCCCTTACAATAAGCGTCGGCGATTTTCTGTCCGCCGCCGCCGAAAAGGAGTTCGCGTCGCTGACCGAAACGGGAAGGACGACCGTCGGGTTTTAAGTCGGGTTTTAAAGCGAGGAAGATTACAGTCGGGCAGCAAATTCAAAACGCCGTATTTTATTTCGGGAGACAGGTCAATGACTGAAAAAACTGAAAAAAACGAAAAAATCGAAAAAATAGAAAAAATAGAAAAAATAGAAAAAAACGAAAATACAGAAAAATCAAGCGAAAAAATCATACGCGACGCCGCGCGGGAAATTCTTGAAAACTGCAAGGCGGCGGAAATAATAAAAGAGGGCGAGGGGCGCGAGCCGCCGGACAGAGGCTCCGTCATAAGGCTGCTTAACGATATCCGCGCTCTTATGTTCCCGGGATACTTCGAGTTCTCCTTTGACACCTCGGAGTGCAGAAGCGACGCCGAGAGAGCCGAGAGAGCCGCTTTGAATATTTACGACAGTCTGCACAGGCAAATAAAAAAGGCGCTCGGCCACATGTGCGGCGGACTTGACGACAAGTCGGCAGAGAAGAGAGCGGGGGAGATATGCGCGGACTTTTTCAAAAAGCTCCCGCAGATACACGAAAAGCTTTTAAAGGACGTAAAGGCGGGATACGCCGGCGACCCCGCGGCAAACAGCGAGGAGGAGGTCATATGCTGCTATCCGGGATTTTTCGCGATAACGGTGTACAGAATGGCGCACGAGCTCTACCTTGCGCGCGTGCCGCTGATACCGAGAATAATGACGGAGCACGCGCACGACAGGACAGGAATTGACATAAACGCCGGCGCCTCGATCGGGGAGTATTTCTTTATCGACCACGGCACCGGGGTCGTTATCGGCGAGACGACAGTCATCGGAAACAACGTAAAGCTGTATCAGGGCGTGACCCTCGGCGCGATATCGACGCGCGGCGGGCAGAACCTCTCCGGAGTAAAGCGCCACCCGACAGTTGAGGACAACGTGACAATATACGCCGGCGCGACTGTGCTCGGCGGGGCGACGGTAATCGGCGAGGGCTCCGTCGTCGGAGGGAACACCGTCATAACCTCCTCGGTTCAGAAGAACACGAAGGTCAGCGCGAAAGCCCCCGAGCTGAATTTCAAAGAGGCGACGAACAGAGAGTAGCGCGGCGAAATAAAAAAGTGCGGCGAGCGTCGGCTTTTTAAACAGTTATTTTCCGCGCCGCAAGGCAAAATAATGTCGTTTTTACTATGTACAAATCGCTTTATTTGTGATAAAATATATCAATTAAAAGTATAAAGTATAAGTGAAAATATAAGATTAAAAGCGTAAAGCTCGGCGGAGCGCGGCGCTCCGCCGAGCAAAACCGATAATTTTAAAAATTCAAGAAAACAAAAAAATTTAAGCAACTCAAAATTTTTGGAAATTTAAAAATTTAAGAATTTAAAAATTTAAAAATTTAAGAAAACAAAAATTTTAAAAATTTTAAAAATTCTGAAAAATTAAGAAAAGGAGATGCAGTATGCCGTTTGTATTCAGTGAACCGTCAAGAACCTTCAGCGAATATCTTCTCGTCCCCGGATATACCTCCCCCGAATGTATACCCGCAAATGTGGATTTGAAGACCCCCCTTGTAAGATACAGAAAAGGAGAAAAGCCGAGAATAACTCTCAGCATTCCTCTTGTTTCCGCTATCATGCAGTCAGTGTCGGACGACACAATGGCAATCGCGCTCGCGAAAGAAGGCGGAATCTCGTTTATTTACGGCTCGCAGAGCGTGGAAAACGAGGCGGCCATGGTCGCGAGAGTCAAAAACTACAAGGCGGGCTTCGTCGTCAGCGACTCAAACGTCACGCCCGAGTCGACCCTCGCGGACGTTTTGAAGGTCGTTGAGGAAAAGGGCCATTCCACAGTAGCGGTAACTCACGACGGGACAAGCTGCGGAATCCTTCTCGGCATCGTAACGGGACGCGACTACAGAGTAAGCCGCATGTCAACGGACATAAAGGTAAAGGACTTCATGACTCCGATCGAGCGCCTTGTCACCGCACCAGACACAACGACACTCAAAGAAGCAAACGACATAATTTGGGACCACAAGCTGAACTCTCTTCCTCTCATTGACTCCGAGGGCCGCCTCAGATACCTCGTTTTCAGAAAGGACTACTCACAGCACAAGGACAATCCCGACGAGCTGCTCGACGAGAACAAGAGATATATCGTCGGCGCGGGAATCAACACGCTCGACTACGAAAAGAGAGTTCCCGCGCTCGTCGAGGCGGGAGCGGACGTACTCTGCATCGACTCCTCGGAGGGATACTCCTGCTGGCAGAAGCAGACTCTTGATTTTATCCGCGAAAAGTACGGGGACAGCGTCCTTGTCGGCGCGGGGAACGTCGTCGACCGCGACGGCTTTATGTTCCTTGCCGAGGCGGGAGCGGATTTCGTCAAGGTCGGAATCGGCGGCGGCTCAATCTGTATCACGCGCGAGCAAAAGGGAATCGGCCGCGGTCAGGCGACGGCGGTGCTCGAGGTCGCGGCGGCGCGGGACGAGTACTTTGAAAAGACTGGAATATACGTCCCGATATGCTCCGACGGCGGAATAGTTCACGACTACCATATGACCCTCGCGCTTGCGATGGGCGCGGACTTCATGATGCTCGGCAGATATTTCGCGCGCTTCGACGAGAGCCCGACGACAAAGCTCAACATCAACGGAACGTACGTAAAGGAATACTGGGGCGAGGGCTCGAACCGCGCGCGCAACTGGCAGAGGTACGACCTCGGCGGAAAATCGGCGCTGTCCTTCGAGGAGGGGGTCGACTCATACGTAACGTACGCGGGAAGCCTTCACGACGGAGTCCAGAAGAGCCTCTACAAGGTAAAGAGCACGATGTGCAACTGCGGAGTGAGAACGATTCCCGACCTTCAGAAAAACGCGAGACTGACTCTCGTCTCGGCGACGAGTATAGTCGAGGGCGGATATCACGACGTTATCCTGAAGAGCACCGGAAAGAGAGACTGAGGGCGCTCTCGGTCTTTTCGGTTCTTTTAAATATTTTTAAATATTTTTGAAAAACAAAAGACAGTACGAATACAATAACATAAAATTTGCGGGAGATACCTAATGAATAATGTCAGTAAAGCAGGCGCCTTTAAGGCTTTAAGTAAGACTAACGGGACCTTCAAAAAAGCCGTCGCAGCTCTTCTCATGCTTCTTATCGCCTCGTCGCAGCTCTTTCTTTTCACGGGCTGCGGCAAAAACGGCGAAATCCCCGAGGACACACAGGCGGGGCTCGATATAACGGACACCTCCAAAAAAGGCTCGGTCCTTTTCTCAAAGACCGTCGCGGTAAACGACGGCACACAGGCGAGAGTCGATTTCATCGGCAGCGCCGACGAGGGGATAAGCTGTGTCACCACAATCAAAACGTACGTAAATAACAGGGAGAGAGGCACTCTCGACCTTACGGACGTGTCGAAAGAGGTAAAAAACAGCGACAAGGGGGCGGAATCCGCCGACGCGGAGTTCCTTTTTGAAAGCGGTGACTACGACTTTGACGGAAATACCGACATCATGATACAGTCGTGGGACGACGAAAGCAACAAGTCGTATTACTGCTGCCTGTGGGACAGCGCAAATAACTGCTTCAAATTCGGCTTTCAAATAGACAATCCGCTATTTGACGCCGCAAACAAGCGCATTTACAGCGCGGTGTACGAAAACGGTGTCGAGTCGTACGGATACGTTTACAGCCTCACGGACGAGCTGAAGCTGTTTCTTGAAAAGAGCTTCTCTATGACAAACGAGCCGGAATTCAGCAACGATTTGTCCGCATACGAGCAGTATATGAATCCCGAGGACCGCGACGGATATCTCATTCTTGTGAACAAAACCGAGCTTCTCGACGCGTCGTACGCGCCCGACGACCTGTATGACCTTGTCGACACGAGAAGCGACAGGGCGGCGCGTCAGATGAGATACACGGCGGCGATGGCTCTCGAGGCAATGTATATCGAGATGCGCTCCGCGGGGTACACCGACGTGTCGGTCACGAGCGCTTACCGCTCCTACGGCGAGCAGGAGTCTCTTTACAACACTTATATAAATCAGGAAATGGAGCAGAACGGGTACAGCTACGAGAGGGCGAAGGAGGTCGTCGACACGTATTCGGCGGCGCCCGGCACGAGCGAGCACCAGACGGGGCTGTGCTGCGACATGCACAATCTTCCCGCGGCGGATCAAGCGTTTGCGAAGCAGGACGTATACCGCTGGCTGAAGGACAACGCGTGGAAATTCGGGTTTATACTTCGTTTTCCCGAGGACAAGGAAGATATAACGACATACGAATTTGAGCCGTGGCATTTCAGGTTTGTCGGGCGTTATCATGCCGAGAAGATATACAATTACGGGCTTTGCCTTGAGGAATATCTGGGGCTTATAGGATAGTTCGCACTTGTTTTAAAGTTTGCACAGACCCAACACAAAAGTTTTCGCGCACACTTCATCGCGAGGCACATACCAATTACGAAAGTTTTGGTCAAGCTTTTTCAAAAGCTTGCGGGGTTCGGGGCGGCGCCCCGACGATTGGCGTTTCTTTTGAAGCTTTTCTTTGCGCCGATTGCGTCAAAGAAAAGCGTCGGTGAAGTTAGTTTCTCAAAAAATCGGGGGCTGGAAAGCCCCCGAAAATTTTTATAAACCTTACTTATAAACCTTTCTTAATCAAAAAAATCGGGGGCTTTTCAGCCCCCGAAATTTTTATTATAAGCACCCCGCGATATTCCTTTGCGCGATGCGACAGACGCTTTTTCTTGACTCAGAAGCGCAAGAAAAAGCTTTGCAAAAAGAACGCGTAAAGTCGGGGCGCCGCCCCGAACCCTGCCACCTTTTGAAAAAGGTGGACGAAAACTTTCGTAGTGGGTCTGTGCCACGCGATGAAGTGTGCGCGAAATCTTTTGTGTTGTGCGAGTGCGAACATTGTGCCTCGCGGCGCTACCTTACAACCGATATCAGATACATCACCGCAATGTGCGCGGGATAGTAACAGTAGAAAAATTCCCTGAGCCGAAGCTTCCCCCGCTCCCCGTTGTAAAATATTATTACTATTACCGACAGCGCCGCTATCCACTCGTTTCTTATAGTCGACAAATCAAGCGCAAGCAGCAGGCACATGAGAAATAATACCGCAAGCTTTCGCCACTTCCCCTTTACCGCGTACACCGCGACGGGCAGCATTATTCCGAAAAAGCCCCCGTCGAACCCTACGCCGAATCCGAAAAATTTCTTTGTCCCGTATACCGCGAACCATACCGCAAAATACGACGCAAAAAGAATCGCGGCGGACGCTGCCCCTTTCCCCTGCCGCGCGAGGCGGCATATTTTATCCCACGCCGTACACAGCGCGACGGATACGGAAAAGACCATGAATATATTAAAAAAGAATTTTTTCTCAAACACGGCGTAGACCGCCGCCATCGCAAGCCCGGGAACGAGCAGTCTCAGAAAATACCTCGCCCTGCTCCTTGTATAAGTACACCCCTCGCTCACCATATACGCGAAAAGAGGCAGCGCGGGACGTCCTATGTATCTGAGCCACCTCGCCGCGGGAAACAGAATCATTCCCGCGTGGTCGGCGGTCATCAGAATCAGCGCTATAAGCTTT
>CANRNZ010000093.1 GCA_947632135.1 uncultured Clostridia bacterium | reverse complement strand
TTCGTCGTTCGGAAATCTGCCATTTTTCCGCAGCTTCTTTTACGGAAATTGCGTCGAGCATGAAAAATCCCCCTTTTCATTCTATATAAATATTATATACGGTTAAACGAACTTTTTCAAGGCTATTATGATGAAGAAAGTCCGAATAAAGTGTGAACAACAAATGATTCGCCGTTTTATACGGGGCAGGAGAAGATTTTTCAACATTCCATCAGAAATAAAAAAGAAATTGATTGACTTTGCGGGACAATCAAAAATAAAATCAAGCCTGCGCATCAGGCGGCATCGATTATTGCCGTGTATCTGAACAGGCGAGTGAGACGTTTAAGGGGCAGTCTTGTATTGAAATAAACTTTCAGAAACGAAAAACAACGATAAACCCCATAGCAAAGTCTTCATCCTTGCTGCGGGGTTTATCATCTCTCTAAAAATCATTTTGCAAGATTCGTATGGGTGACATCTTAAATTCAATTTACAGTTCAAACCAAAATGTGCAGTTACCGCAGTTGTTAACGCCAAATTTTGCTCTATGCGCTGTTAATATTTCTTTTGCGATAGACAGACCCAGCCCCGAAACGACGGCTTTATTCTTTCGATTTCGGGCGGTGTAGTAGCGGTCCCAAATATAGGGGACGTCCTCGTCCGCGATACCTTTTCCGTAGTCTGTCACCTCAAACCGCACAGAGCCGTCCGCCGCGGTCAGCGACACCTTGATTGTTTTGCTTTCGTCCGTATGGTTTATGGCGTTGTCGATGAAGTTATAGATGACCCGTTTGATTTGCGCCTCGTCCGCAGATACGGTGATGCCGTCTGTGATCTCGGTTTCGATGACATAGCCGTTTTGCTCGCAGAAGGGCGCAAACTGTTCGATTACTTCTTTGACCGCACGGCTCAGGCCGATGACGCCGTACTCTTTTGGCGCGTTGTTCGACTGCATAGCGGAAAATTCCAAAATCTCATTGACCAGCGCTGTCAGCCTGTCCGACTCCCGCATGATAATATCTAAATCTTTTTCCCGTTTTTCCTCGTCGCTCCACGAGATTTCCTTCACCATCTCCGCATAGCCCTTGATCATGGTGAGGGGCGTCCTCAAATCGTGCGAGACATTGGCGAGAAATTCCCGTAGGGCATTCTGAGCCTTTTCCAAATGCAACGCTGTTTCTCCCAGCGTATCGGATAACTCGTCCAGCTCCGCGCAGAAACCCTTCGGAAGCTCCGGGCGGAAGTTGCCGTCGGCTATCTCCTTGGCGGAAGCCGCAATCTGCTTTACCGGCTTTTCAAAGCGTTTGGATATGATCCACGCAAGGACGAAACCTAAAATCAGAGACAGGACGGAGACCCATACAAGCTGCATCCGCAAAATTCCGACTGTCCCGCCCACCGTGCCGAGGGGAAGGCTGACCGACAGAAGTTTTCCGTCTCCCAGTCGGACGCCGGTCACATAGGCCGTCTCGTCCTCCGTGACAAAGCCGACCCGGTCGGTTCCGGCATCGTTCAGTTTTTTCACCAGCGTCCCGTAGCTGTACGGCAGATTGCGCAGAGCGCCCTTTTCCCAATTCATCACGTCGCCCGCGTGATACGGATTGTCTGCTCCGTCATACGCCTGCTCTGTGCCGTTGTAAAGACGCCTGTATTCATCGGCGCTGTAAAGGACGTTCCCGTCTGCGTCCGTCACGAATACAAGGAGCGAATTTTTTACGGCTACCTCGTCGATCACCTCGTAAAAGTCGGAATCGGAGGCGTGAGCGGTCAATTGGCTGACCGCTTTTTCAACATTTCGGATCGCCATGCCGTCATAGAAGTTTTGCAGGAAAACCGTTTGCAGCAGCCACAACACGGTAAAAATTGCGGCGGAAAATAACAGAAACCACAGCCACAGCTTCACGCCGAAGGATTTACGCTTTTTCATCGAACCGATACCCCGTTCCCCGCAAAGTCACGATACACTTCCGATAGGGCCCCAGCTTGCCGCGCAGGAGCTTGATTTGCCAGTCCACCGTGCGGTCGTCGCCGTAATAGTCGTAGCCCCATACGGCGTTTAATATCTTCTCCCGCGTCAGGGCGACGCCCTTGTTCTGCATGAGATAGACAAGCAGCTCATACTCCTTGGCGGTCAGCTCCGTCTTCACGCCGTCCACAAAGACCTCGTGGGAGAGCGTGTCAATGCGAAGACCCTGTACCACGATTTCCTGTTTCGGCTTTCCCTCGGGCTGCCTTGCAAGCACCGCCCTGACCCGCGCCATCAGCTCCCGCGGGGAAAACGGCTTTACCACATAATCGTCGATACCCAATTCAAAGCCCATCAGCTTGTCGTACTCAGTGCCAAGTGCCGACAGCATGATAACGGGCGTTTGTTTCTGTTTGCGGATCTTCTTACAGGCGGTGAACCCGTCTATCTCCGGCATCATAATGTCGAGAATAATCAGGTCGTAGTCGTTTTCACTGCACAAACGGACGGCTTCTTTGCCGCTGCCTGCCGTGTCGATTTTATGCCCCTCATGCTCCGCAAAACGGGAAATCAGTTCTACAATATCCCTTTCGTCATCGACAGCCAATAGGTAAGCCATGATTTTCCTCCTATACAGCGCAAAACGCAAACCGCCCTTTGGACGGTCTGCCGTTTTGCGCAGTCTGTTTTTTGTTACTTATGATAACTTACGCCGCGTTCCTGTCCGGTCAGATACCCGTAACCGGAGGTGTTCTGTGTGCGTTCGCTGTCATCGCTCTGCCGATAGGATGCGCCTCTCTGCTGCCCCGTCACATAGCTGTAGGATGCCGCCGCTTCTTCGGAGTAGGGAGTGTCCGCAATACCGTTCTCCGCAAGGAAAGCGTCTTGCTCGTCCTCCGGCAGCT
The DNA here is from genome assembly GCA_947632135.1 of uncultured Clostridia bacterium. Lineage (GTDB taxonomy): Bacteria > Bacillota > Clostridia > Oscillospirales > CAG-272 > RUG14199. Next base: position 5,675 of record CANRNZ010000093.1, on the reverse strand, counting down.
CGGCGGCCTGCGCGTACACTTCGTTCCGCTCTGTGCTGCGCTGCTGGCCGGTCAGATAGCTGAACGCATCGGATTCGGCGGCAAATGCGGCCACACATCCCACCGACAGCACAAGAGCCGCCACTACAGCAGTTGTAACAATTGTTTTCTTCTTCATGGTTTATACCACCTTCCATGATTCTGGCCTTCACCAGTGATTATAGGATAAACCATGAATGAGGAATGCGCGTGGCGGTTATTTGGAATCTGTGTGGAATATGCAAATGGCGAAGCACATTCTAACAGGTAGTATGTATTATTCCTTATTCCTCTCGGTTAACTTTCCGAGCAGCTCATAGAGGATGGCGTATAACGTCTGCGCTTTTTCCGGCTACAGATTAACACAGGCGTCGAGACTCTGCGGCACGGATAGTGCCTTTTCCCGCAGGGCAGTTCCCGCCTCGGTTATGGAAACGATCAGGTCGCGTTCATCCTCACGCGAGCGGCGCCGCGCCACATACCCCTTTTCTTCCAACCGTTTGAGCAAAGGCGTCAGCGTGCCGGAATCAAGATACAGGTATTTTCCGACTTCCTTCACCCGCAGCTCCCGATGCTCCCACATCACCATCATCGTGATATACTGCGTGTAGGTCAGGTCAAGTTCGTCGAGGTACGGTTTATATGCTTTCACGATTTCTTTAGCGCAGGCATAAAGGGGAAAACAGATTTGATTTTCAAGTTTTAGTGGGTCAAATGGAACCGCCATGATTTTTGCCGAATGAAGTCCACCGAGCCTGTTTTTTACTTCCTCGTTAATGATTCTATAATACGGAATCGTGCTTTCCCAACTCATACCGCCAATCAATCCGATCGTCTTCATTTTAGAACCTCCTTAAATCAAACGATTCACCGCATCCTGTGGGCGATCTCAAAATGCTCCGGCATGGGTGCCGTTCATCCCAATGACCATACTGTTTGTTCAATCCCGACTTGGCCGTTTCAGATAAACAGGAAGCGATTCTACATCATATGGTTATTTCGATTTGATTGCCTTCTATCGCAACGATGCAACTTTCGTAATATCCATCCCCGGTTGTTCTTGGGCCACTTATAACAGAAAAACCATCTGATTTCAATCTGGCCGTTAGCTCATCAACAAGTTTCTTGCTGCCGACAGAAAAAGCGACATGCACATAACCGGTACGATTCAATGCCTTCACTGCATCCACCATTTCCGGCCTCGTCATAATTTCCAGCCTTGCTCCATCATCGAAGCGGATGAAAAAAGATCGAAAGCCTGTAGTCGCGTTGTGATAGCCCCCATTGGACTGGCCGCCGAGGTAGGTTACAAAGAAGTCTCTGGTGGCTTCCAAATTTTTCACATATAGCGCGATATGTTCTATTTTCATGTTTCCCTCCACAAATTCCAATTTGTCGAGCACTTGTTATTTATTTTATCACACTGTGGAACGAAATTCAAGGTGTCCCGCCGGACCTGCAAGCGCGCGCCGATATGTTGCCGGAGATATACAAAATATCACACAAGGGATATTTGTATATCAAAGACCGAACCGCGCCCGTTGGGCGGCTGTTTTGCGGCGCTTTTGCGGATATTTCGGGCTTCCGATTTTTCCCCACATTGGGCTGAAACAGCCTCAAAATGTGGGGAAAGTTTTCCCCAGTGGGGAAAATGAAGCCGTTTTGCCCGAAATAGCCGCAGTCATTTTTCCCCACTTTTTTGCCCTCGATGTGTCGCTGGGGAAAAATCGGGGAAACTCGTGGGACGCATTTTTCCCCACTGTGGGGAAAATGTTTTACCGTCTGCGGCGGGGTTTTTCCGCGCCTGTATCTGTCCGGCAGGGGCCCCGCTTAGTGGGATAGCCGGACGCAAAAAAATAGGCCCAGAACGGCGAACCGTTCCGGGCTTCTTTTTCAGCGGCCATAAACCGCTGTGCGGTAGACAAGCGCGAACACATTTTTGACAACTACCATGTCAAAAAGGTTCGCCACTTGTGACTTTGGTGGAGGCGACGGGAGTCGAACCCGTGTCCGAAAATCCTTTGATACAGCTTTCTCCGGGTGCAGAGTATCCTTTAAAATTCCCTCATCGGACTTCGGTACTCAAAATTCCGAATCGGTAGACTTTTTATACCTGACAGCCTCAAAGTCTAAAGGGCCGTTCATGTTCGCCGCTTAATTTTACGCCGCAGCCGCGGCGGCGGCACACCGAGGCGCGACGGACCGCTCTTTGGCGGTGCGAGCAGCTTTACGCTGCTACTGCTAATCTGTTATCGTTAGCGTTTAAATTTAAGTGAGGCTTATTTAAGAGTTTCCTCAAACTCTACCCGCTTACCGTACCTCAAAATCCCCGTCGAAACCATTACGCCCCCATATTGATAAATAAAAATATAAAATATAAAATCAAAACGGTCGCCCGAATCGAAGAGACTGTGAAAAACAGCGTGGAAAAATAAATCTAAAATAGTGTTGAAATCTTTTTAAAAGTCGTATTTGTAATTCTTACCCGCGCGCTCGATTTCTCTTGCGGCTTGGTTTTTCGCGTCTGTCTCCCTCTTATCGTAAAGCTTTTTTCCCCTGCAAAGCCCCAACTCCATTTTTACAATAGAACCCGAAAAATAAAGCGAGAGGGGAATAAGAGTAAAGCTGTCTCGCGAGACAAGATTCCAAAGCTTTAATATTTCTTTTTTGTGCATCAGAAGCTTTTTCTCGCGCAGTGGATCCCTGTTAAAGATATTTCCTTTTTCGTAAGGACTTATATGAACTCCGAGCGCAAAAATCTCGTTTCCCGATATCCTGCAATACGAGTCCTTCAGATTTACCTTTCCCGCTCTGAGACTTTTTATTTCTGTCCCGAAAAGACAAATACCCGCCTCATAGGTGTCCTCTATGAAATAATCGTGCCTTGCTTTTCTGTTCTGCGCTATGACCCTCCTTTGCTTTTTTGAGTCAGCCAATATAACACCTCATTTCGCGCTTTTCACCGCGTTTTATTTTATTATTGCGCCATTTCGCCGCCGCGCCGAATCGAAGAATACGTTTCCCGATTATTATACTATATATTTTCACTTTTTGCAAGTAGAGTATTGCTCGAAAAAAAGTTTTTTACAAAAAAAGTAAATTTGCCGATTCAAAAACTCAAAAAGAAAAAAGCGCGGGAAAATGCAAACGTGCAAAACTTTTATTTATTTCGACATATTTTTGTCAATATAAACGATTGACAAAAATATTCCGAGGTGATACTATAAACAGAGATAAAAATGACCCTGTTATCACGCCGCACGGCGGAAGGAGAAAAAATGCTTTATATCATCGACACAGCGCACCTTGAAGAGATAAGAAAGTGCGTTGAGATTTATCCCGTTGCGGGAGTTACGACAAATCCGACTATAATTTCGAAAGAGAATACGGATTTCGGATACCTTGTAAAAACAATTCGCGAAATTATCGGACCCGACAGAATGCTCCACATACAGACTACGTCGACCACAGCCGATGCAATAGTCAAGGAGGCAATGGAGCTCCAGCAGTTTGTCGGCGGCGATTTTTACATAAAGATTCCCATTTCCCCCGAGGGGCTCAAAGCCACGAGAAAGCTCAAAAAATACGGCGTAAAGGTTACAATGACCGCAATATTCACACAGCAGCAGGCGCTCATTTCCGCGCTTGCAGGAGCGGATTTTGTTGCCCCTTACGTGAACAGACTTGACAATATCGTCTCCGACGGCATACATGTCGTAAACGAGATAGTAGACCAGTTCAAGAATTACGGCGTCAAGGCGAAGGTTCTCGCGGCAAGCTTTAAAAACGTCGAGCAGGTACATAAGGCGGCTCTCGCGGGCTGCCACGCCGTAACCATAAATCCCGATTTGTTTGAAAAGCTTATATATCACCCGCTTACCTATTACGCAATAGACGATTTCTCAAAGGACTGGGAAAGCGTATACGGCGACCAGAAGATTCTCGACCTCATCAAAGAAAAATAAAAATTTCGGAAAAATCAGAATTAGAAAAAATCAGAAAAACCAAAAATAAAATTCATATCGAAATCCGCCGCCGAAAACGGCGGTTTTCTTTTTTGCGTTTCAACGGTATTGATTTATTTTGTCCCTTATTTTCGCCCTTTATTTCACCCTTTTTGTTTTGGGGCATATACTGAAAATGTAAACCATTTCAGGAGGATAAAATGGATAAACCGTTTTGTACATATACATTAGTAAAATCCCCGCGGGACTCGTTTTTTATCGGAGCAAATACGGAAAAAGGGTTCAGACTTTCCCCGGGCGGGATATTTGACGAAAAAAACTATGACGGGGTATTTATTTTAAAGGGCGGACCGGGAACCGGAAAAAGCACCTTTATGAAAAAAATAATAAAACACGCGGAGCGCGCGGGGGCAAATACAAAAAAGTATTATTGCAGCTCAGACCCCGATTCTCTCGATGCGATAACGGTGTTTTCCGACGGAAAAAAGTATCTTGTATGCGACGGAACATCGCCGCACGTTACCGAAATGAATTATCCCGGCGCGATATCGAAAATCGTAAATCTCAGCACTGCGTGGGACTCGGGTATGCTCGCCGAAAAAAGGGAAGAGATAATAACCCTCTCGACTGAAAAATCGGAGCTCTTTTCAAGCGCGTATAAGTACCTTTTGTCGGCATACGAAATCCACCGCTCACTTTTACAAATCGCCGAGAGAGTTTGCGACGCCGAAAAGCTTGAGAACACCGTATCCCGTTTTTCCGAGAAGTACCGCAAATTCAAAGGCGAAAAGCGCGAGGTGTACACCGAAGCGTTTTCCATGAAAGGCGCTGTCGCGCTCGATACGTTTTTAAGGGACGCGTCGGAAATATTCTATCTTTTCGATTCCTACTGTATATCGGAGCTTTATCTGAATATTCTGTCGCGCGAGCTTGAACTGCGCGGCGTCGGCTTTTACAAAATACTCTCCCCGATAAACAGCGACGTAATATCTGGAATATATATAACGGGCGGCAAAGTCCTCATAACTCATGACAACCTCGATGGTAAAATCCCCGAGGGAAAAATCATAAATACAAAGCGCTTTTTAAACGGAAAGGAGCCCGAGTACAGAGGAAGATACAGACTTGCCGCAAAATGCTGCAAGGCGCTTTTGGAGGGGGCAGAAGAAAACCTTTCAGAAGCGAAAAAAAGACATTTTGCGCTTGAGGAAATATATGTGCCTGCAATGAACTTTAAAAAAGTCGACAGACTCTGCCGCGAAACAGTATCGGAAATCTTCTGCAAAAGCCGAGATAATTCCGATTCAAAATAAAAAATATTATAATAAATTAAAATGCCGAGGCGTCCGTTAAAAATCGTAAGATTTTTTCGGACGTCTTGTTTTTTGTCTTGCCTTTTTCAGGTCATATTTGTCCCGCATTTAAAATAAACATTAAGTGAAAGGGGGGAGCTTGTATGAACGCTGAAACGGTACAAGGCGCCGACGCGCTCGCACTGTCATATTTCCCGACAAGAATAAGAGAGGCTCTCAGAGCCTGCCGCGCCGCATCGGGCAAAAGTGTTGACGAGATAAGAGTCGCCGCGGGAGCCGAAATATTTGTCGGAGTCGGAGAAAAGAGCGTCCCGACAAATATTATTTGTACAGAGGACGACATGCGTTACATTGTAAGATGCCTCTGCGGAAACTCGGT
>CANRNZ010000092.1 GCA_947632135.1 uncultured Clostridia bacterium | reverse complement strand
GCTTTTCTTTGACGCAATCGGCCGGGAGAAAAGCTTCAAAAGAAACGCCAATCGTCGGGGCGCCGCCCCGAACCCTGTCACCTTTTGAAAAAGGTGAACGAAAACTTTCCTAACAAGTTCGCGCGAACTTTGAAAAAGGCGCGCGAAAACTTTTGTGTTGGGTCTGCGCGAACATAAAACATCCGCCGTCTCTGTGGAGACGGCGGATAATTACTGTATTTCCAAATTGTCACATTATAACATTGTCACATTGTCACATTGTCACGTTGTCACAAATCACATCGTAACCATTACAAATCTCAGAACAAACAGAGCCGCGATTACTGTGACGGGAATGTCCTTTTTCTTGTAGTTGCCCGTGCAGAGCGTGATAAGCACATAAGCTATCGCCCCAATGCCGATACCGTTGGAAATGGAGTACGTAAGCGGCATCATTATGAGAGCGAGAAAAGCGGGTACAGCGCTCGCGGGGTCGTGCATGTCAACCTTGGAAAAGCCCTTCAGCATGAGAACTCCAACGTAGATAAGCGCGGGAGCCGTTGCGCATGCGGGAACAAGAGACGCAAGAGGCGAGAGGAAGAGACATACCGCGAAGCATATCGCGACGACAAGAGAGGTAAGTCCCGTGCGTCCGCCGGCGGCAACACCCGAGGAGGACTCAACGTATGTCGTAACAGTTGACGTACCGAAAATGGAGCCCGCGACAGTCGCGACGGAGTCGCTTGTCATGCACTTGTCGACGTTGATGGGGTCGCCGTTCTCGTCGAGCATGTCAGCCTGAGACGCCGCGCCGTAAAGAGTGCCGATTGTGTCGAACATATCGACAAGGCAGAATGTAACGATAAGCATTATAGCGGAGAATATACCGCCGATTGCTTCTCCCGTAAACGCCTCTTTCCACGAGGACGCTTGGAAAACGCCGGTAATTCCGATTTCGCCGAAATCCTTGAACGACTGACCTATCTGGCTGAGGTCAAAGGACGGCGCGTTTCCGGGGATAATGTAGTATATCACGGTGATTGCCGCGATGCTTATGATAACGGAGCCTTTTACTCTGAACTTTTCAAGTATCGCAATTATCACAAGTCCCAAAAGGGCAAGGAGAGCGGGGAGCACCACTGACAGGAATTCATGATTCTTGATGCCTCCGTGAATGTCGACGAACTGAACGAAGGTGAATTCGTTATCCTGAATGATTCCCGCGTTCTTGAAGCCGAGAAGAGCGATAAACAGACCGATACCGGCAGGTATTGCTTTTTTCAGGCAGTCGGGAAGCGCCTTTGCGATTTTCGAGCGCAGCCCGGAGACGGAAAGCAGGAGGAAAATGAGTCCCGATACCAGAATGATTACAAGACCCGACTGATATCCCTTTATAATTCCGTCGCCGCTGTCCTCGCTCATGATGTGAGGAAGAACGAATGAAACAAAGAAGAATGAGTTGAGTCCCATACCGCATGCCTGAGCAAACGGCATCTTCGCGTAAAGCGACATCAGCAGCGTACCGACGACCGCGCCGAGAATGGAGGCGACGTAAACCGCGTTCCATATCTTGTCAAACGGCGCTCCGGTGTTGAAGCTGACTATCTGGTTCGGATTCGTAACAACAATGTACGCCATCGCAAAGAAGGTCGTAAGCCCTGCGATTATCTCGGTGCGCACATTTGAGCCGCGTTCCGAAATCTTGAAGAACTTGTCCAAGGTATAACACTCCTTTATAATAAATTTAAACCCACCTGTGGGTCTGATTATAGTATACAGGGAGTTTTGGAAAAAAACAATAGAAAATGTAAAAAAATGCTGTATAAATTTTTACTTATTTAATTATTTTTTATCCTGCTTTTATTTAAAATGCGGAAAAAAGTAAAGAAACGTGAGCAAAATATGGCGCGCGCGCCCCGTTTTGTCAAAAATCTTTATTTGACTTTATAAAAAGCATGATAAATAATAAAAAATCGGGGGCATCAGCAAATGAAATGCCCCCGAAAATATTTTGCTTTTTAAACGCCCGCGCGCCTTTGCGCCGCCCTTTCTTTTAATTCATTTTAATTTATTTTAATTGGATTTAACAGAATTTAATGGGAGGCTTTTAAAGGCTTTATGGGCTTTGAGTGTTTTGAGGATTTTACGGTTTTTACGGTTTCCCGAATTTCCCGTCGGCTCTCGCCGACTCGAAATTATTTATCTGTCTCGGGAACTATAAGTCCGTAGCTTCCCGACTCCCTCTTATATACGACGTTTGTATCGCCCGTGATGTCGTCTCTGAATACGAAAAACGAGTGCCCGATAAGGTTCATCTGCAATATCGCCTCCTCCGGCGTCATCGGCTTCAGAGGAAACGATTTTGTCCTGATGTCAAAATCGCTCTCCTCGGAAATAGTTCTTTCGTCGTGCTCGTCCTGCGGAAAAGTAATTTTTTCGCGGAGCTTTTTCTGAAGTCTCGTCTTGTTTTTTCTAAGCTGCCGCTCTATTGCCTCGACGCACTCGTCAAGCGCTATCCTGAACGTGGGGCTCGTTTTTTCGGAGCGGAAAAGCGTACCGTTGCTTGAGATTGTCACCTCCATGCGGTCGTTTTCCCTGACTCGGCTCAAGGTGACAAAAGCCTCGGGGTCGCCTCTCAGATACCTGTCAAACTTTGACAGCTTCTTTTCGATAAGCTCTTTCGTCTCATCGTACACGTTCATTTGTCTTCCCACAACTGTTGTTTTCATGAGGATACCACCTTTACCATAAATTTTCTCAGCCGTTTTCGGCTTTAAGGCGAGGAGAGTCGAACCGCATCGGTTTTCGCCGACGTCTTCGCGCTCATGCGGCGTCAAAGCCCTTGACAATACGATAGTATTCTCTGCGGGCTTTTCCTTGCCTGAACACAAATCCGCTCGGTGAAAACTGCCTTGGCACTTCACGCAAAAACAAATTCGGAAAATTTTCGAGGGTTTTTGCGTGCGGGAGAGGACAATCGTGAAATCACCGAAAAGAGCCCGCGCCGCCTCACCTTACAAGGGGACTCTGAGCTTGCAGTCAAAGAACACCCCTGTCTGTAATATTATTGTACCACATAAATCGCCGTTTGTATATAGCTTTGTGAAAATTGTATAAATATTTTTAAAGAAAACAGCGGCTTTTGGCATTTGTTTACATAAATCTCTATATATAAAACTGCTTTAAAAGCAAACCGCGGGGACTGATTTCAATCCCCGCGGTCTTTGTTTTTCCTCTTATTTCTTTTTTATCTTAGAAAAGAGAGGTCGCTTATCAATCGCCTATCAATACATTCCGCCCATTCCGCCTGCCGGAGGAGCCGGAGGTTCGGGTTCGGGCTGATTTACGACGAGAGCCTCCGTTGTGAGAACCGTGGAGGCGACTGACGCCGCGTTCTGGAGAGCGCTTCTCGAAACCTTTGTGGGGTCAACGATTCCGCTTTCGACCATGTCGCAGTATACCTCGCGGTACGCGTCAAATCCGTAACCGACCTTTCCCTCAGCCTTAATCTTTTCAACTATGACAGAGCCCTCAAGCCCCGCGTTTTCGGCTATCTGACGAACGGGAGCCTCAAGCGCCTTCAGCACTATGCGAACGCCTGTCTTTTCATCGCCCTCGACCTCGTCAAGAAGCTTTGCGACATTGTCGATGACGTTTACAAACGCCACGCCGCCGCCTGCAACGATACCCTCTTCGACGGCCGCCTTCGTCGCGTTGAGAGCGTCCTCGATGCGGAGCTTTTTCTCCTTCATTTCGGTCTCCGTTGCGGCGCCGACCTTGATGACCGCAACTCCGCCGGAGAGTTTTGCGAGTCTCTCCTGAAGCTTTTCACGGTCAAAATCCGATGTCGTCGTCTCGATTGCCGCTCTGATTTGAGAAACTCTTGCCTTTATGTCGTCGCTGTTTCCGCCGCCGCCGACGATAATGGTGTTGTCCTTGTTGACCTTGACCTGTCTTGCGTGACCGCACTGGTCGACAGTCGCGTCCTTCAGCTCAAGACCGAGCTCGGAGGATATCACCTCGCCTCCGGTAAGGACGGCGATGTCGCGGAGCATTTCCTTTCTTCTGTCGCCAAAGCCGGGAGCCTTTACGGCAACGCATGTGAAAGTACCGCGGAGCCTGTTGAGCACAAGAGTCGTCAGAGCCTCTCCCTCGACGTCCTCGGCGATTATAAGGAGCTTCTTGCCGCTCTGTACGAGCTGTTCGAGAAGGGGCAGGATCTCCTGAATATTGGAAATCTTCTTGTCCGTTATGAGAACGAGAGCGTCGTCGATAACAGCTTCCATCTTCTCGGTGTCTGTTGCCATGTAGGGCGACAGATAACCGCGGTCAAACTGCATACCCTCGACCACCTCGCAGTATGTCTCGGCGGATTTTGATTCCTCAACGGTGATAACGCCGTCCGAGGTCACTTTTTCCATCGCGTCCGCGATAAGACGGCCTATTACCTCATCGCCCGCGGATATAGTTCCGACTCTCGCGATGTCGTTTGTGCCGTTGACCTTCTTGGAGTTTGCGACAAGCCCCTCGACAGCCTTGTCGACCGCCTTCTGTATGCCGCGTCTGATTATCATCGGGTTTGCTCCCGCGGCGACGTTCTTCATACCCTCGTGAATGAGAGCCTGAGCGAAAAGCGTCGCGGTCGTGGTGCCGTCGCCCGCCGCGTCGTTTGTCTTCGTCGCGACCTCGCGCACGAGCTGCGCGCCCATGTTTTCGGACGCGTTCTCAAGCTCGATTTCCTTTGCGATTGTAACGCCGTCGTTTGTAATCAGCGGAGTGCCGAATTTTTTGTCAAGCACGACGTTTCTGCCCTTGGGGCCGAGAGTTATCTTGACAGTGTTTGCGAGCTTGTCAACACCGTTTATAAGGGCGCTTCTGGCTTCGGCGCCGTAAAGAATATCCTTTGCCATAAATTTATCTCCTTATTTACTGTATTTACTGTATTTACTGTTTTATCGTTTTACCGTTTTACTGCCGTCGGCAGATTCGAATTGCCCGAGGATACCGCGCGGCCGCGCGCCTCGGCAATTATTTTAAAAAATTTGATTTGAAATATTTGGATTTTGCCTCGAAAAAAATCTGTCGGGGCGGGGCGTCTTACTCGACGACCGCGAGAATATCCGACTGGCGAACGATATTGTACTCGTTCCCGTCGCATTTGACCTCTGTTCCCGAATACTTGCTCGTTATGACCTTGTCTCCGACTTTAACAGTCATAACGACCTCGTTTCCGTCAACGACTCCTCCGGGGCCCACAGCCACGACCTCCATTATCTGAGGCTTTTCCTGCGCGGTGCCGGGAAGGATTATCCCCGCTTTTGTCGTCTCCTCGGCGGCGACGGCTTTTACAACTACTCTGTCAGCCAAAGGTTTTATGGTCATTTTATTTACCTCCTTATGCGGTGCATGACACCGATTATTTACACATTTGTTTTATTTTTGCGATTTAGCACTCAAAACTTATGAGTGCTAACTCAATGCTCCTACATTGTAATGCTCAATCAGTAAAAAATCAAGTACTTTTTCAATATTTAACAAAATGTTCACAATTTACCTTGGCGCGGAAAAAGGGATTTTTAGCACTCTCACCCCGTCAAGTGCAAAAAAGCGCGAGAATACGTATGTTTTGCGGGACGAGCGGCGGGATAGACAGGGGGGAATTAGGGGAGAATTAGGGAGAATGGGGGGAATTTCGGTAATTTGATGGTGGTTTGAGAGAGGATTGGAGAGGGGTGAGAGATTAGGTCGGGACTTGATTTGTAAAATTATTTGCCGCGTGCATAAAAAGCCAATATGGCGATTATTGATATTAGTGGGTCTGTGCCTCGTGATTAAAAATTCGGAGATTTCATATTTCATGCAACTGTTTGAAAAAATAAATTCGGTGCTGTCGGGTGTCGCGCTTCCCGTAATCCTTATATCGGTAGGAATATATCTTGCCGTAAAGCTGCGCTTCTTTTATCTCCTGCACCCGATTCGCTTCGCAAAGGACCTTAAAAGCGCGGCAAAAGGCGGCGGAACAAGCCCCGCGAAGGCGCTCAGTATCGCCCTTGCGGGAACCCTCGGGGTCGGAAACATTTCGGGCGTTGCCGCCGCGATATGCGCGGGAGGCGCCGGCGCGGTCTTCTGGATGTGGATAAGCGCTTTCGCGGCAATGAGCGTGAAATATGCCGAGGTGTACCTCGCGGTGAAATACAGGCGTCGAAAAAAGGACAAGAGCGGGAAAGAAGAATTTTACGGCGGCGCGATGTACTATATAAAAGAAGGAATGTCCGCTCACATAGGAAAAAAGGCATCGTCGCTCCTTGCCGCCGTTTTCGCCGTTCTCCTTGCGGTAAATTCCGTCGTAACGGGAAACATAGTGCAGATAAACGCCGTGTCGTCAGTCTGCGCCGCTTTTCCGCGAATACTGTGCGGAGCTGCCGTCGGTCTTTGCGTGCTCGCGGTGGTCGCAGGCGGAGCGAAGCGAATCGGCGATTTTACGTTTCTTGTAATCCCGTTTCTGTCGGCTGTCTATATCGCGCTCTCTCTTTACATAATTTTTACGAACATTTCCGAGGTTCCGACGGCGTTTGAAAAAATCATCGGAGGAGCCTTTTCGCTGAAGGCGGCAGGCGGCGGAGTGCTCGGGCTCGGAGTGTCCCGCGCCGTGAGGTTCGGCGTAACACGGGGAATCTTTTCAAACGAGGCGGGCTGCGGCACGGCTCCGACGTCGCACGCGTCGGCAAACACAAAAAGCCCCCATCACCAGGGGTGCTTCGGGATATTCGAGGTGTTCTGCGACACAGTTGTCCTGTGTACTATGACCGCCGTCGTCATAATAATGGCAGACCTTAAAAATCTCGACGGAATACCTCTCTCCGTCGCGTCGTTCGGCTTATTTTGCGGCAGGGCGGGAGAGTACATAATAGGAGGCTCTGTTGTCGTATTCGCTCTTGCGACGATAATCTGTCAGGAGTACTACGGCATAGAGGCGCTCGGATATTTCGGCGCCTCAAAAGCTGCGCGTAACATATATATCGCGCTGTCCTTCTGCGCGACGCTTGTCGGCTCCGTTATATCCGACGGCGCGATGTGGCTTGCGGCGGATTTTGTGATTGCCGTTATGACCGTGATAAATACTCTTTGCGTGTTTGTGATGTCTGACGAGATAAAAAGGGAGTATAAAGGGAAAAACGGGAAAAAAGAAAATAAAGAAAATAAAGAAAATAAAGAAAAAAATAAAGAAGCGCGCCGCATATAAAACAGCGCGCTTGATTTTTTATCCTGCAAAGAGCTCCATTCTCAGTCAAGAAGTCCTTTTCTGTAAAGAAGCTCCGCGTTCAGAAGAGCGCCGCCTGCGGCGCCTCTGAGGGTGTTGTGTGAGAGACCGACGAACTTGTAGTCAAAATTCACGTCCTCGCGAAGTCTGCCGACGCTCACTCCCATGCCGCCGTATATGTCGCGGTCAAGGGCGACCTGAGGTCTGTCGTCCTCCTCGAAGTATGTGATAAAGTGTTCGGGGGCGCTGGGGAGCCCGAGAAGCTGCGGCGCGCCGTTGAATTTTCTCCATTCGTCGATTATCGTCTCGCGCGGAGGCTTGTTCTCAAAGTTTACGAAAACCGCCGCAGTGTGACCGTCGGTCACGGGCACTCTCAGACACTGAACGGAAATTTTCGGCTCAGAAGCGGCCTTTATAACTCCGCCTTTGACCTCGCCCCATATCTTGAGGGGCTCAAGCTGACTCTTTTCCTCTTCTCCCGAAATAAAGGGAATGAGATTGTCCGTCATCTCGGGCCACTCCTTGAAGGTTTTTCCCGAGCCGCTGATAGCCTGATAGGTCGTCACGACGACTTCCTTTATGCCGTACTTGAGAAGAGGTGTAAGCGCGGGGACGTAGCTCTGAATTGAGCAGTTCGGCTTTACGGCGATAAAGCCTCTTTTTGTTCCGAGTCTCTTTTTCTGACTTTCGATTACCTCAAGGTGAGAGTCGTTGATTTCGGGAATCACCATCGGCACGTCGTCAGTCCAACGGTTTGCGGAGTTATTGGAAACGACGGGTATCTCCGCTTTGGCGTAAGCGTTTTCGAGCGCGAGGATATCGTCCTTTTTCATATTAACGGCGCAGAAAACAAAATCGCATTTTTCCTTCATCGAATCAATATCGTCGGCGGCGATTACCTTCATATTCGCGGCTGATTCGGGGAGCGGGGTTTTCATTTTCCATCTGCCCTCCACAGCGTCTTTGTAAGGCGCTCCGGCTGAGCGCGGGCTTGCCGCGAGGGCGGTGAGTTCAAAATAGGGGTGGTTTTGGAGAAGCGTAATGAAGCGCTGACCAACCATTCCCGTAGCGCCTACGATACCGGCTCTGAGTTTATTTTTCATTTATCAATCGGCGGGGAGAAAAGCGTTTCCCCTTTCCTTTCAAGAATTAGCAATTAGTTATTAGTTATTAGTTATTAGTTATTATAGTTATCTGTCACAATTTTCGACAGTTACGAATTATATCATAAGTCATTTTGTTTGTCAAGCACTTTCAAAATTAGGGTTCTACTCCCATTATCGTAATGGATTAGGGAAAGCGAGAGAAAGCTTAGCGGCAACAAGATATATCATAGAGGAA
>CANRNZ010000091.1 GCA_947632135.1 uncultured Clostridia bacterium | reverse complement strand
TTCGCTTGTGAAAACGACACCGGTGTCGTTTTCACCGCGCTCACCCGTTATGACCGCTTCGATAACCCTCCGAATAAGTTCAAATATGTTCGAATAAAACATTATTTCAGCGTGCCAAAATATAATACCACAATTTACTTTGGTTGTCAACACAAAATATATCGAAATAATTAACTCGGCTTTGCGTTTAATAATACCGATATTGACAATATCGGATATAAATGGTAAAATTTATAACGTATTCGGCGCCCTGCGGCAGTGGTCAGTGGTCAGTGGTCAGTGGGCAGTAGGCAGTAGACAGTGGTCAGCGGTCAGCGGGCAGTGGAAAGTTGGAGTATGCGGCGTTTGTTTCCGTTTGTGGCTTAAACTGTTGATTGACCGAGGCGTTTTCCGTTTGTATAATATTACTGAATAAAATATTGAATAAAAACGGGATAGTTTTATTTGATTTTTATGTTTAACAAATCGGAGGCTGCGTTATGAACGTTATGAAATCATACATACTCACTATTATAAAGTCAATGTCGTTTGTGCTTATGTGGAAGCTTCTGCTGCTCACGTCAGCTGTCATTGAGTATGACAAAACAGAGTTTTCGAGAAGGCTTATCGGAAATATTTACGATGTGCCCGATATGTTGAAAGCGATGCTGATGTGCCTTGTCGTAATTACGGTGGGGGGACTCGCTTACTGTTATCTTGAAAGCCCAGAATCCGAAAAGGAATAAAGCCTCGCAAAATCGAATTCCGCGGGGTTTATTCGTATCTTAAAGAATTTTAAAAGAATAAAAAAAGAATAAATTAGATAAAAATTAGATAAAAACCGAAAATAAATTAAAAAACAGTAGAGAAAATCGGAGAGGGGAGAGGGCAATGGACGCGAATGTTTGTGGGAAAATCGCGCGTTTTATGGAAGAGAGCGGCGAGATGAGTCTTGTGAGAGACGCCGAGGCGATTATAGTCGCTTTTTCGGGCGGCGCGGATTCGGTTTTTTTGCTCTCCTTTATGTCCGAATTTTTAAAGGACAAGACTGTGTGCGCCGCTCATCTTAACCACTCTTTGCGCGGTGAGGAGTCGGAGCGTGACAACGATTTTTCAAGGCGCTTCTGCGGCGAGCGGAATATACCCTTTTTTGAGAAAAAGTGCGACGTGGCGTCAGTCGCGGCGGAGCGCGGTTTAGGGGTCGAGGAGTGCGCCAGAGACATAAGATACGCGTTTTTTGACGAATGCAGAAATATGCTGTCTGAACGGCTGAATATCGACAAATGTAAAATACTTGTGGCGACCGCTCACAACTCCGACGACAATCTTGAAACATTTATTTTCAACGTCGTCCGAGGCAGCGGGATAAAGGGCGCGAGCGGGATTCCTCCCGTTCGTGACAATGTTTTCATTCGCCCGCTGCTTTGTCTTTCGTCATCGTTTATAAGAACGTATTGCGAGAAAAACAAAATAGATTATGTCGTTGATTCGACAAATGCAGAAAACGATTATACGAGAAACAGGATACGCCACAACATTATACCTCTTCTTCGCGAAATAAGCCCTTTTCCCGAGCGCTGCGTTGAAAGGCTCACCGCGGCTCTGAGACGCGACGACAGGTATATCGAAGAGCAGGCGAAGCTTGCGATGGGCGAATGGGAAGGGCAAAACAGGATTTCCCGCTCCCTTCTTTGCTCGATGGACAGAGCCCTGTCGTCCCGCGCCGTGATGAGAATGTACAAAGAGGTATCGGACGGGGATTTGTCTTATCAGCATATTGAAAGCGTGATAAACGCGGCGCGCCGCGCGGGGAAATTCGAGATACATCTTCCCGGGCATGTCACGGCATTTATCGGCGATGAGATAGTATTTGAAAGGGTTGAAAAAGCAAAAAAGGCAAAAAAGGCAAAAGAGAGCGGAGAAGACGGGCGGGACGGCAAGGTAGGACGAGGCGAGCGCGGAAATTACTCTTTTGAGCTTGCGCCCGGGGAGAACAGATTTCTTGATTTTGGGTTTATTATGGTTTTGCGCGATAAAAACAGCGCATATAATAGCACATATAATGGAAATAAACCCAATGTTTACAAATATTTAATAAATATTCTTCTTAATAATGATAAAATATTAGATAAGCTTTTTGTGCGAAACAGACGCGCGGGAGACGTTTATCTCCTGCGAGGTCACCACAGAAAGCTGAGAAAGCTTATGAATGAGAAGGGAATACCCGAGGTGGAAAGGGACCTGTATCCGGTTGTATGCGACTCCGAGGGGATTGTTTGGGTGCCGGGATTTCCTCCGCGCGACGGCGCGGCGGCGAGCGGCGGCGAGCCAAACGTTGCCGAAATATCTTTTTTTAAAGAACAGTAAAAAATATCAAGAAACAGTAGAGGACAGTAACAAACGGTAGGGAACGGTAAGAAAACAAAGAACATCAAAAGCGAAAATAATCGGATTTTAAAAATTACCGCGATATAAAACGGTAAAGAGGCAAAAAAGGAGGACGGAAAATGCAAAGCGGCGAAAACACTTACATAAGCAGCGGAGAAATCGAGAGAATACTTATGTCTCAAGAGGAAATCGACGAGACGACGGACAGAATAGCCGCCGAGATAGACAGAGATTTTAAAAACTATGACGGTAAAGTTATAATTTTGGGTATACTCAAAGGCAGCGTTGTTTTTATGGGCGACATAATGAGAAAGCTGACCATACCCGTTGAGATAGATTTTATGAAGGTGTCGTCGTACAGCGGGACATTGAGCGGCGGAAGAATAAATATTGTTCTCGACCTCAACCGCGCCGACCTCTCCGAATCGACGATAATCATTATAGAGGACATAATAGACAGCGGCAGGACCCTTTCGTATCTTACGGAATATCTGAGGATAAACGGCGCCGCGGACGTCAAGACCTGCACTCTCCTTGACAAGCCCTCTCGGCGAGAGGTGGACTTTACTCCCGATTACGTCGGGCGTGAGATACCCGATGAATTTGTCGTCGGATACGGGCTTGACTATTGTGAAAAATACAGAACCCTTCCGTTTGTCGGTATTCTGAGCCGCAGCGTTTACGAAAAGTAAGTCTTTGTTTTAAATATATTTTTTATAATTTTTTATAAAAATCTTGTAATTAAATCGTATATCGAATCGAGTCGGAAACAAATAAAATAATATAAAAATATCGAATAATTTCATGCCGGGACACGTTTCCCGTTTTCCCTCGGAGGAATAAATTTGGAGGAATAAATACTAAATGAAGAAGCTGTTCAGAAATATTATTGTTTATATCATCTTTTTTGCCGTTATATTCGGCATTTGCGCCGTTATATGGGGTGAGAGAACGCCGGAGACCGTAACATACAGCGACGTTGTTACTTACTTTCAAAACGGCGAGGTAAGAAAGTTTGAAATAGACAAGCGGAACAATATCACAATGCAGCTGCGGCAGAAAGCCGAGGACGGCACAGAGGCGCCCGACATCGAGCTCAGCTACAAGCTCCGCAGTCTCGATATATTCTATTATGACCTCGGCGAGCTGATTCTTCAGCAGAACGCAGACGGTATAATAGAGGAATACGATATGCCGGCGCCTACGGAAATTCCCGCGTGGGTGGGATATCTGCCTTATGTGTTTGTGATAGTTCTCGTCATCGGTATCTGGTGGTACATGATGAATCAGGCAACAGGCGGGCGCGGCTCAAAGATAAACGCTTTCGGAAAGGCAAGGGCGAAAATGGGTTCCGCCGAGAAACGAAAGGTTTATTTCACCGACGTTGCGGGAGCGGATGAGGAAAAGGCTGAGCTTGAGGAAATTGTTGAATTTTTGAGAGACCCTGCGAAATTTACCCGTCTCGGCGCGAAGATCCCGCACGGCGTTCTGCTCGTCGGCCCTCCCGGAACGGGAAAAACTCTCCTTGCGAAGGCTGTCGCGGGAGAGGCCGGGGTTCCTTTTTACTCAATATCGGGTTCCGACTTTGTGGAGATGTACGTCGGCGTCGGAGCCTCCCGTGTACGCGATTTGTTTGAGACTGCGAAAAAGAGCCCCGCGTCGATTGTTTTCATCGACGAAATAGACGCTGTCGGACGTCACCGCGGAGCGGGACTCGGCGGCGGTCACGACGAGAGGGAACAGACCTTAAACCAGCTTCTTGTGGAAATGGACGGCTTTGATTCCAACGAGGGAATAATCGTAATGGCCGCAACGAACCGTCCCGATATCCTTGACCCTGCGCTGCTCAGACCCGGACGCTTTGACAGGCAGATAACAGTCAACTACCCCGACATAAAGGGCAGGGAAGAGATACTGAAGGTACACGCGAGAAACAAATATTTTGAGGAAGACGTGAACTTTGCGACAATCGCAAAGACGACGGCGGGCTTTACGGGCGCCGACCTTGCAAATCTTCTGAACGAGGCGGCTCTTCTTGCCGCGCGCAAGAACAAAGAGCTTATCGGCATGTTCGAAATAGAAGAGGCGTTTACAAAGGTAGTCGCGGGTCCTCAAAAGAAGTCGATGAAAATTAAGGAGTCGGAAAAGAAGAAGACGGCGTACCACGAAGCTGGTCACGCCATACTGTCGCACATTCTGCCGTCAATCGACCCCGTTCATCAGATTTCAATAATACCGAGCGGCAACGCTCTCGGCTATACGCTCAATATGCCCGAGGAGGACAAATACAGCGTTTACAAGAAGGAGCTTAAAGAAAAGATTGCAATGCTTCTCGGCGGGCGCGCCGCCGAGGAAATCATCTTTGAGGACATATCGGGAGGCGCGTCAAACGACATCAAGCGCGCGACAGAGATAGCGCACAAGATGGTAATGGAGCTCGGAATGAGCGAGGAGCTCGGCCCCGTAATGTACGGAAACGGCGAGAGCGAGGTGTTCCTTGGCAGAGACTTCTCAAGCGGTAGAGCGTATTCCGAGGAGATGGCGTCAAAGATTGACAGCGAGATACACAAGATTATAAGCGAGGCATACGAGAGGGCAAAGACTCTCCTTCGTCAAAACATCGACAAGCTTCATTTCATCGCCGAATATCTCGTAAAGAACGAGATGATGGACGGCGAGCAGTTCAAGGCAGTAATGGACGGCGAGCCGACCTTCGAGGAGCTTGACGCCATGGTGGCGGAGAAGAAGAACCGCAGCCGCGAGGAAAACGAGCGCCGCCGCGCCGTTATCGAAGAAAACGAAAGAAGGCGCGCCGAGGAGCGTCAGAGGGAGGCCGAAAGACTCGCCGAGCAAAATAACGCTTCTGCGGACTCCTCCGCGCAAAATAAGCAATGATGTTGTAATGCGCGTGAGCCATAAGGAAATATTCACAAAAATACGACTTGCGCCATGTAGACTGAAAAATTGAAAACGCTATGTAAAAGGTTTAGCCGATTACATGGCGTTTTTTATTTGCTGCGGATACCAATCAGAATTTTCAGCGCCCGAAGGATGCGAAGCCGTCGCAGATGGTGATCTCAGGGGGGATATGTCACCGACAAGCGTTTTCGCGGGTTTGTCTGTAACGGTAAATTCGCGAAAATAAGCAAATTTGTACAAGTTTTCATTGCTTGCCGTTTTGTTCAACGGTCATGCAGTTTATATAACGCGAGTGAACTTTACATCCATTTTACATGAAGCAGATAACGGATTTGATTTTGCGAGACTATCATATAGCTGTACCCAAAGGGAAATTAACGCAAAGGAGAATTTTAAGATGAAGAAACTTTTGACATTAGCCCTTGCCGCTGTCTTGGCTGTATCGGCGCTTGCAGGATGCCGGGCGTCACAAAAGGGCGGGACGGTTTCCACCGACGGCTCCACCTCCATGGAAGAAGTGATAGGCGCTCTCTCGGAAGCGTTTATGGAGAAAAACGACGGCGTGAATGTAACCTATAATCCCACCGGTTCCGGCTCCGGGATTCAAGCGGTCAGCGAGGGACGCTGTGATATCGGACTGTCCTCCCGTGCGCTGAAGGACGAGGAAAAGCAGAGCGGCCTTACCGAGACAAAGCTGGCGCTGGACGGCATTGCGGTAATCGTCAATCCCGCAAACGGCGTATCCGACCTGACCCTCGAACAGATCGCGGGCATTTACACAGGGGAAATCAAGAACTGGAAGGACGTCGGCGGAAATGACGCCGAGATCGTCGTGATTGGGCGTGAGGCCGGCAGCGGCACGCGGGACGGCTTTGAATCCATCACGAAAACCGAGGGTGATTGTAAGTACCGGCAGGAGCTTACCTCCACCGGCGATGTGATTACGACGGTTTCCTCCAATCCCGACGCCATCGGATATGCCTCTCTTTCGGCAGTCAGCGATAAAATCAAAGCGCTGAAGGTCGGCGGCGTCGCGCCGAGTGAAACGACGGTCAAGGACGGCAGCTATGTCATCCAGCGTCCCTTTATGCTGATTACGAAGGAAGGTAAAGAATTAAGTGCGGCGGCGCAGGCTTTCTTCGACTTCTGCCTCTCGGACGATGCGGCGCAGTATCTCTCGGGGGCGGGCGTCGTTTCGGTAAAATAAAGAAGGCGACGGTTCGGCGGAGAGGATACTGCTCTCCGCCGGATTTTCGGAAGGAGGGAAACGCATGAAGAAAAATAAAAAACAGGCATTGGAAACGGCGGTTCACGGATTGTTTCTTCTGCTGGGGCTGATCACAGTGGGCTGCGTATTGCTGATTACCGTCTATCTCATCATTTCCGGCATCCCCGCCATCTGGAAAATCGGGCTTATCAATTTTCTGTTCGGAAAGACATGGGAGTCCACGGCGAATCCGCCTTCCTTCGGGATCCTCCCCTTTATCCTGACAAGCGTTTACGGCATGGCTGGCGCTATAGTCCTCGGTGTGCCGGTGGGATTTCTCACCGCCGTGTTTCTCTCCAAGGTCGCGCCGCCCAAAATCAAAGCGACGGTACAGGCGGCGGTCGGACTTTTGGCGGGAATCCCGTCGGTGGTTTACGGTCTTGTGGGAATGCTGGTGCTGGTGCCGGGAATTCGCGCCGTCTTTCACATTCCGGACGGCTCTGGACTGCTGGCCGCCATCGTCGTGCTGGCAATTATGATCCTGCCGTCCATCGTGAATGTCTCGATCACGGCGCTGGAAGCCGTGCCGAAGGAATACGAGGACGCATCGCTTGCCCTCGGCGCGACGCCGGTGGAAACCTACTTCCGCGTGTCGGTGCCAGCCGCCAAAAGCGGCATCGCCGCGGCGGTGGTGCTGGGCGTGGGACGGGCCATCGGAGAAGCAATGGCGGTGATGATGGTGGCGGGCAACGCCGTAAATATGCCGTCGCTCTTTCAGAGCGTGCGGTTCCTCACGACGGCGGTGGCAAGCGAAATGTCCTATTCCGGCGGACTCCAGCGGCAGGCGCTGTTCTCGATTGCCTTGGTGCTGTTCCTTTTCATCATGCTCATCAACGCGGCGCTCAATTTCTTCCTGAAACGGAGAGGGGAGGAATAACGGCATGAAACATCAAATTTCCGGCAGACGGAAAGCCTATTGCCTGCTGATGAAAATTCTGATGGTCGCGGCGGTCGTTTTCACCTGCGGCGTGACCCTGTTTATCATCGGTTATGTCCTCATAAACGGTCTGCCCCATATCACATGGGAATTGCTTTCTACGAAACCCAGTTATCTGAATGACAAAATCGGTATCCTGCCGGACATTCTGAACACCGTCTACATCATTCTTGCGACGCTGATCGTTGTCATTCCGCTGGGCGCGGGAGCGGCCATTTACCTGAACGAATACGCAAAAAATAAGAAAATCGTCGCGGTGATTGAATACGCTGCCGAAACGCTTTCGGGGATCCCCTCCATCATTTACGGCCTTGTGGGAATGCTGTTCTTCTGCCAGTTTTTAGGATTTCAAACCTCGCTGCTGGCCGGGGCGCTGACGCTGACGATGATGAGCCTGCCCACGGTGATGCGCACAACGCAGGAGAGTCTGAAAACCGTCCCCCAGTCCTATCGGGAAGGCGCGTTCGGCCTCGGCGCCGGGAAATGGCGGGTGATCCGCACCGTCGTCCTGCCGGGATGCCTTGACGGAGTGCTGACCGGGTGTATTCTCTCGGTCGGGCGAATCTTGGGCGAGTCGGCGGCGCTCCTTTTCACGGCGGGCCTTGCGCATACCGTAAACGGCTTTTTCGAGGGGATGTTCAGTTCCGGCGCAACCCTGACCGTCGCTTTGTACGTCTACGCCAAGGAACGGGGCGAATTTGAAGTGGCCTTCGCCATCGGCGCGATTCTTATGATTTTAACATTAGCCATCAACCTGCTGGCGATGGCGGTAGGACGGTATTTCAAAAAAAGGAGTAGCCTATGACAAGCATTTTGACCGTAAAGGATTTGTGCCTGCGGTACGGGCAAACACAGGAGCTTAAAAGTATCACCATGGAGATTCCGGAAAAAGCCATCACCGCGCTCATCGGCCCGTCGGGATGCGGAAAATCCACCTTTCTCAAAACGCTCAACCGCATGAACGACCTGATTCCGGGCGTAAAAATCACCGGCGAAGTCCGATACAAGGGCGAGGATATTTTCGCCCCCGGAACCGATGTGAATAGCCTGCGCAAGGAAATCGGCATGGTGTTTCAAAAGCCCAATCCGTTCCCCATGAGCATTTACGACAATGTGGCCTACGGCCCCCGCACCCACGGGATTCGGGGAAAGGCCAAG
>CANRNZ010000090.1 GCA_947632135.1 uncultured Clostridia bacterium | reverse complement strand
AACTCAATTCTACCACAAAATCTTCGCTATGGATTTATTTTTTTCTATTGCAACTTCATTTTACAATTTGCGTTTTTAAAAATTTTTTTGTCAAACAGTTGACAAATACCACTTTTTGGTATATTATAATATACGACTTCATGGTACCTATATAGGGAGCGATCGGCTTCGGTCGGGCGCTCTCTTTTTTGCCTTTTATATAATTCGACTTGAATTTTTCATCATTCACTCATCATTCACTGTTTTGTGTGCCCACTTTTATTATACAACCTTTTATGAAAGTCAGCTAAAAAGTGGACACACAAAGCAGAAAATGATATAATACAAAAAAGGCGTGTCAAAGTAAAGGTTAATGTGAGGGGAATCGGCTAATGATACCTAAGGTCGTTTATACATATAGAAATTTTTAAAAAAATCGGAGATAGTTAAAATTTTTTGCGAAAAACTTTTTATACTGTCGTTAATATATCAGATAGTTGTAAGATACTTGTCAGATACTTGCGATATGATGACTTACGGCGCGCAGGCGTTGCTTCGCGGCAGTGGAATGGGAAAATGAGCAAATCTCAGCGCCTTGAACAAAAACTTGACTAAAAAAGTATTCTCCTGTTCCGCGGGGGGCTTTGAGGGGCGCTGAATATTATTTATCACAAACTAAAAAATATTTAAAGATTTCTTGTGGGGTGCTGTTTAGTGATTCAGGAATAGTATCATGTATTTTACTTAGTTTGAAAGGATTATTGCGGTGAATATATGAAACTGTTATTTAAGATGCTCGGTTGGTCTTTGTTCCTAATAGTATTTTATTGCCTTTATTACGTTGGATTTTCAGGATGTTTATCGGACGATGTTGAATTTTATTACGGTAAGAGCAGGCTGAAAAAGCGGAAAAAAAGAAAAGGATTTTGGAAGAAATTTTTGTTTTTGGATATAAGAAAGGAAGTTGTTCCATGGCATTATGTTATGTTTTGGATTAATCTTGTTTCTTTTATTTCAATGCTGATTACGTCTAACGTGTGTATAGTGTATAAAACGGAAACAGTAAGAATTATCTTTAACATTTCAGTCGCTGTGTTTTTTCTAAGCTGTATTATTATAGAATTTGTCCGTGTGCCATTACATTTATGGGTAATAGTACGACCCGGAAAATCATACCGTGAAACATACCGAAAAAAATACCTTCGGATAAGAAAAAGCAAAGAAAAGAAAAAGTAAAGGATTTGTGTTGCTTTGCCCAATTAAGCAATGCCTTGACGAAAAAAACGCAGAAGGTTTATGTGCAAACGAAGATAGAGGGAATGCTTCGACAGCGTGTGTATCGTCTCGATTTTTTTGGAAAGATAAATTAGGGCATATCGGTGTAGAGGTATTTGCGGAATTAGACGACGGCGGAGACTACACCGAACACAATTGTTGCTTTTTCGTCAGTACGGAGTATGGTTTACTAATGAACTTTTTGTGATAGTTTGGTTCAGTTAAAGAAAAACCCTGTCGGATACGAAATTCATTTAAACTGTTCTTAAAAATCGTATTTCGGCAAGGCGCCGCCGCAAGGAAGCGAGGCGCACAAATCGGCGGGCATAAGGCGTAGAACAGGAAAGGATAGGACGGAAATATGTATAAGCAACTCACATATATGCAGAGGAAGGAATTGAAAAGGCTTCTTGATACAGGGTGCAGTAAAGCAGATATTGCTGAAAAGCTCGGCGTCCATATTGCTACCGTCTACCGCGAATTAAGCCGAGGAGATGTTGATGGCAGTTATGACCCGGACTTCGCCGAAAAATCTTATCGAGCGATGATTGCGGCGCGAGGGTCAAAGAGCGTCATTGACCGAAATCCCAATCTTCGAGAAGCAATTGCAAATTTCATATTGAAAGACAAATTATCGGTAGGGCAGGTAGTCGATAGATTACAGCAGTCCAAAGAGTTTGAAACCTATCCTACTACAAAACAGACATTATATAACGCAATTGATAAAGGACTTATTCCCGGCGTTACCCGCGATAGCTTAAAAAGCAATACAACCGTTGTGTTTTCGGACGGACTTATTCATATTGCAAAGTGGATTCGCGATGAGCTGGGTTTAGAAGACGGAGACCAATTGAAGGCAGAAGTAAAAGGAAATCAAATCATATATACGAAGATAAAAGAAAAAGGAGATAAGTAATATGCGTAACTGTATTCGCTGTGGAGCGGAAATGAAGGAGGACTTTCGGATCACCTCGGGCATTGGAATCGTGATTAGGCGCGCCAAGGGCCGCGCTGCCGTCAAGCCGAAGGTTGCGGTCTGCCCAAAATGCGGCGAGGTGTCCGTTTATGTGGAAGAGCCGGACAGGCTGATGGGAAAGAAAAAGGAATGAAGCCATTTTGGTGCGCCATCGTCATCGGCTCGCCCGGGGCGGGAAAAAGTGTCTTTGCCCGGGCGCTGCGACGCGGTGTTTCTTTTGGACTACCCCACGGAGGTCTGCCTTGCGTGTGCGGCTGCCCGCGTCGGGACGGTCAGAGAGGATTTGCCTCGGGTAGAGGATGAGTTTGACGGGGAGTTCCGACAGTGGATTGAGGGCTTCCCCGAAAAGCAGCTGCCCGAGATATCCATGTTGGGTGTATAAGGTTTTAGATTGATTTAATAAAAAACAATCTTTGTTGCTTGTTTCACTTTTCAGATTGTGCTTTTGGGCAGTAACAAATTGCCTATGAATATGGCAAAGAAGAGAGAGTTATTAAGGTAATCGATTCTTTATGCGCTCTGGCAGCTGATGACCGAAAAGCACAACGGCGCCATTGTCAATACCATTACCTACGACGCGCAAGGCAATCCGACGAGCTACCTCGGTCATACGCTGACATGGGAAAAGGGCAGACAGCTTAAGAAGTTTGACGGTAATATTTATACCTACAATGCAAACGGAATCCGTACATCAAAAATCATTAACGGAGTTAAGCGTGCCTACACCCTCGACGGCACGAAGATTTTGCGGGAGACATGGGGCAATAACACGCTTATTCCGTTGTACGATAATGAGGACAGCGTCTGCGGGATTGTCTACAATGACGAGCCGTACTACTTCCAGAAGAATCTGAAGGGTGACGTGATTGCACTGATTAGCAAAGACACCAAATCTGTTGCACGGTATACCTACGATTCTTGGGGCGTTTGCACTGTTACGATGGATGTACTCGGTGCGGCGAAAGTTAACCGTATCGGTATCGGGGGTACTACTTTGACAGCGAGACGGGATTCTATTATGTATCCAACCGTTATTACGATTCTGAGATCGGTCGGTTCATCAGTCCTGATACAACAGATATCTTAACGGCAAATCCTATGGGGCTGACTGACAAAAATCTTTATGCATACTGTGACAACAATCCGGTTATGCGGGAAGGGCTTTATCAATTAAATGTAGCCAGGGGGAAATCCTCAGTTATTGGAAGCACCGCAGGAGGAGTGTTATCTAATGGAAAAACGTTATTCGTCTAAGTCAATAGAGCAGAAAAGGATGTTTATCTTTTTCCCTTTTTGGAATATGGAAAAGGCAGAAAAAATACTGTCTGCACAGGAGCGGAATGGATATCGCCTTGTTAGATTAAAATTTGGCTGCCTTTTCACATTTCAAAGGTCTACTCCACGGAAAGTACAATATCTATTTACATACAGCTTCCCAAAAGACTATTGGCCGGTTATGGAGTGGGAAAGCACCCTAAAGTCTGATGTATATCGAGCCAATGTGATGCATCGAGGACATAATTATAGTATCTTTCGGGTCACAAAGGACAATGTGAATCTACAGGATTTTTTTGTGGAAAGGTTGCGGTACGTGCAAAAAACATTAATAAAAAAGACGATTATAGCAACTTGTTTCATGCTGTCGGGGGTTTTTGCAACACTGTTGGGTGATTTTACCGGATTCGGGAGATTACTCTCCATATTCATTTTCGTTGGAGGGCTGTTAGAAACGTTATCGTATATTGTCGGTTTCTATTCAACAATTCAAAAAAGAAAAAAACTTATACATAAGCACAATAGCATTTAGCATTTCTTTATGAGATAAAAAATTAAAAATGTGATGAAAAGCGCTTGATATTACTTAAAATATATGCTATAATAGCAAAAACCAAAAAGATGACGGCTGATTTTTTTGTGAAAAATGACATAAAAGCGTTTAGCGTGCTCAAACGGATATTATGGTCGATAAGCTTTCATTTTGCAGAACGCTCGCCGACTGCTGCGTTAAACCCGAAAAAGTATGGGCTTTTGCATATTATATTTTCTTTAAGTTATCCGATACCGTTTTCGCTTTTCGCTTATTTGAGGCGGAGAGTTCTTACCGCTCAATTTACCTTAAAACCGCCCTTTGCTGCGTTTGTGAAAGCGGTATGCAGACCGAGTATGACGGCTTATTTATAAAATTACGACAAAAGGAGAGGATAGAGACCAAACGAGACAATCTGCGATTCCGCTTAGGATATGTCAGACTTGCATGCCGTACCTTGGCAGGTTCTGTCAGTCATATATTTTATTTAAATCATAATTGCTAAGGAGGAAAATATATCGGGCATATCCGATGTATGCTGACCATGAAAAGATTACTCACCTGCGTTATCCTTGCGGCTCTCATTGCCGTTTCTTCCGTCGCAGTTTTCGCTGCAAAACCGTCCGTTGCCGATTTTGAAGCCAACAAGGGTTTCTATTACGGTCCAAGCAAGTCGGAAATATATCAGGATGAGGAGCATCGCTCCGTTCCTACCGTTACCGACGGCGGCGACGGTGTAACCGTCGCTTACAAGGGTTACTATTTGTCCGGCGAAGATGCAGGCGGCGTTCACTCCGCCGCGCAGTACGACCTTAACGGTCTCTCTTATACAGTCCGCTTTGACCTTATGCCCGAGGTCACAAACGAGCACGACTGCTGGATTTCTTTTGATATTCTTGAGTATCCCCGCGCGTTTTATGTCAACGACTTCACGGAGACAGGCAACCGCGGTATGCAGACTCTCGTTCGTTTCACCTGGCCCTTCTTTGAGATTTCGGACGGTGTTTCAAGCTTTGACCGCGTGTACGCCACAAATGATGCCGGCGCCGAAGCCAATGCGATTTTCGGCATCAAGACTGGCGACGTTGTCACTATTTCTTATGAGCGCAATGAGGACGGTTCTTATAAGATGATTTATAAGAACGGGGACGCAGACGCTTTTGAGGTTCCGTATAACTTCCCCGTGGGTGACGTATTCCCGGACGGCAAGGGATATATCTCCATTATCGGCTCCTGTGAGCTTGGCGATCAGGAAGGCTTTAAGTACACAATCACAGACGTTACGAACGGCAAGGAAATGACCGAAGAAGAGAAGAAGTCTGTTTCGGAATACAGCGCTGCCGCTGCTGACGAAGTAAACAGAGTGAAGGAAGTGGCGGAAAAAGCTATGGAGACGGCAAAGGCAAGCGGAAACGCCTCCGCTGTTTCCAAGGCTCAGGAGGCTTTGGACGCGGTTGATGCCGCGCTCGCCGCTATTGAGGCGAAGGACTACAACGAGGCCGCAATTCAGAGCAGTCTCGCGGAGACCCGCGCGAAAGAGGCAAATGAGCTCTCCGAAAAAGCCGACGAGAGCACTTCGGCAGACAGAGAAACGACAGCGGACGAGGGCAAGGACGACAGCGCTCCCGCGGACGATTTCCCCGTGGCGCCCGTTGTTATAGGCGTCGTCGCGGCGGTTGTCGTTATTGCGGTTGTTGCCGTCATTGTTTATAAGAAGAAAAAACAGTAATTGTTTTGGGAATTACTTTAATATAAGAATATAAGAAATAAGATAAGTGAAGGCAATGCGTTGTACGGCACGCATTGTCTTCTTTTTGATTTTTTAATTATTTAATTATTAATCGGATTTGATTGAAAAATTTTATTAAACGGTAAATTGAAAATACTGTGGCTGCGCTTTATAAACGTCACGGCATGCCCTTGACATAGTATATTTTCGGTGATATAATATGGCTGATTTAGAATTGAAATCTAAATAAGTCGAGGTGTGGGGACGATGAAATATATTGAACGTATCATGGAGAAAAAGCTCGAATCGGCCGCAAAATCATTTAAGGCTGTTCTTGTGACGGGCGCAAGGCAGGTCGGTAAATCCACCTTACTCAAAACGAAATTTCCAAACTACCGATATATAACGCTTGACGATCCGTTTTTGGAGGAGCAGGCAAGAGAAAACGGGGATATGTTTCTTGCGCTGAACAGTCCCCCCGTGATCTACGACGAGGTGCAGCGCGCTCCTGAGCTTTTTCGATATATCAAAATGGCTTGCGACGATTCAGATGAAAAGGGGCTTTTTCTTCTTTCCGGCTCAAAACAGTTCAAGCTTATGAAAGAGGCTTCGGATTCTCTTTCCGGGCGGGTCTGTATCGTGGAGCTTGCCGGGCTTTCCATGCGGGAGATTTCGGGTGATTCATTTAATGAGAGATTTCTTCCCACGATGGAGTATATAAGGGAGCGCGGTAAAACGGCGAAGGCGCCGAAAAACATTTGGAATATTATTCACAGAGGCTCATATCCCGAATTGCAGAATCCCGACGTCGTATGGTCCGACTTTTATGCAAGCTATGTAAAGACATATTTGGAGAGGGATGTCAGAGAGCTTTCGGCAGTACAAAACCTTGATGCGTTTCGCCGATTTATGATTGCGGCGGCGGCCCGAACCGGGGAGGTTCTGAATTATTCGAATATCGCCTCGGAGATTGGGAAAGACGTTACGACAGTTAAAAATTGGATTTCTATTCTGGAGACCTCCGGCATTGTTTATTTGTTGGAGCCTTATTCGCCCGGCGCGCTGAAACGGGCAATCAAAACGCCGAAGCTGTATTTCAGAGATACGGGCCTTGCCTGCTATCTGACGCGGTGGCTGACGCCGGAGGCGCTTGCTTACGGGGCTTTTAGCGGACATATTTTTGAAACCTTTGTAATTTCGGAAATTCTGAAATCATTTTCCAATCTCGGAATCGACTATCGGTACTGCGTTTCCTATTACCGCGGTAAGGACAGAAAAAAGGTTGTTCAAAACGGACAGGAGATCGGCGTGGAATCGGAAATTGATTTCATCATCGAAGAAAACGGCGTTTTGTATCCTATTGAAATCAAGCAGAGCCACAAGGTCTCAGCGGATGAGACGCGGGCGTTCACCGTGCTTGACAAAATACCCGATAAAAGGCGGGGGACGGGGGCGGTTGTGTGTATGTGCCCGCAGCCCGGCGCGCTTCGGGACAATGTGCTTCAAATTCCGGTTTGGTATATTTGAGATTACGGAGAAAAAAGATGAGAAAACGGATTTATGAGATTATAGAAGTGGCGGGGGAAAACGATAAAATCAGCCGTATCTATGATTTGTTTATGATGCTTGTGATTGTGCTCAGTCTGATACCTTTGACACTGAAAAACCCTCCCGCGCCATTCTATTGGATAGATAAGATTTCGGCTATTATTTTTATTGTGGACTATTTTTTACGCTTATTGACGGCGGATTTTAAACTGCAAAAGGGAGCGCTCTCATTTTTTCGGTATCCGTTTACCTTTATGGCTATTGTGGACCTTTTTTCCGTTTTACCGTCTCTTACTGTAATGAGCGAGGCGTTTCGCGTCCTGAAAATATTCCGTCTGCTTCGCACCTTTCGTGTGTTCCGTGTTTTCAAGGCATTTCGTTATTCAAAGAATGTGTCGATTATCCTGTCCGTGTTCCGCCGACAAAAGAATTCCCTGATGGTCGTAGGTTGGCTCGCGGTGGGATATATTCTCACCTGCGCCCTGATTATTTTCAACGTGGAGCCGGATACTTTTTCGTCGTTTTTTGACGCAATATATTGGGCGACTGTTTCGCTCACAACGGTGGGGTACGGGGATATTTATGCGATTTCCGCGGTAGGAAAGGCCATTACGATGATATCATCCATATTCGGAATTGCAATCGTCGCGCTTCCGGCAGGTATCATTACAGCAGGATATATGAAGGAAATCGAACCGATTGAATCGAAGGATGAGAATGAATAGAGTGTTCGGTTAAACGGACGATACTTCGCGCGCGAGGGGGCGCTCGGCGCCCCGAATCAAGGCGGAGAAATATAAAAAAGGAGAAACAAAATGGTACGCACAGTAGAAATCGACAATCAAACATGGCGCTTTGAGGAGGACGGCGTGCGCTTTTTCCTGCTTGCGGGGAGCGAGCGCGCGCTGCTCATCGACAGCGGAATGCAGACGCATAACGCAAAGGAGCTGGCAGAGTCGCTCACCGACCTGCCGCTGTCCCTCTTAAATACCCACGCCGACCCCGACCACAGCGGCAGCAACGGCGAGTTTGACGAATTTTACATGAACCCCGCCGAGTGCGTCAACTTCTACGGCAAGCAAAAGCGTAACGGAAAGATTTTGCCGATTTGGGACGGGGATGTGATTGACCTCGGAGGGCGTCCGCTTCGCGTGATTGCGCTCCCCGGGCATACGCCGGGCAGTATCGCGGTGCTTGACGAAAAGAATCGGCGGCTCTTTTCCGGCGACCCTGTGCAGGACGGCAGGATTTTCATGTTTGGCGCGTGTCGTGAAATGCACGCATACATACACAGTCTGCGTCGGCTTGAGAAAATGGCGGGGCTGTTTGACGAGATATATCCCTCCCACGGAAGCTGCCCGGTATCGCCCGCGTTGATTCCGCAGC
>CANRNZ010000089.1 GCA_947632135.1 uncultured Clostridia bacterium | reverse complement strand
TGCACCGCGAACCGCCGGACGCTTTTTCTTGACTCAGAAGCCGAGGAAAAAGCTTTGCAAAAAGAACGCGTATCGGAACTTTCGCGCTCTGCGGAGCGCGACGAGGGCTCTGCCCCTCGACCCCGCCACCTTTTGAAAAAGGTGGATCAAAACTTTCGTAGTGGGTCTGTGCGAACAACGCGCGAAAACTTTCGTAGCGGGTCTGTGCAAACAAACTTTAAAGTTACCTTCCCGTCCCCTTCTTTTTCCCCTCGACAAGCTCAACTATGTCCTTGTAAATCAGCTTCGCGGCGTTGGGAGACGAAAACTTCTTTATCCTCTCCTCCGTCTCCCGGCGGCACTCGTCGCCCTCTTTTGACAGAAGAAACGCAAGCTTTTCTTCAAATTTATTCTCAAATTTATTCTCTGATTTATTCTCTACCTTATTTTCAAACCCATTTTCAGCCCTGTTCTCGGATTTGTTTTCCAATCCGCTCTCAGCTCCGCCCTCAAGCTCCGACTCCTCAAACACGAAAGCCGCGCCGTCGTCGCAGAGTACCTTCGCATTCTTATACTGGTGATTGTTCGTGACGTTCGGCGACGGAACAAAGACCGCGCACTTCCCCGCCGCGCTCACCTCGGAGACGGTCATCGCCCCCGCTCGGCACACAACGACGTCCGACGCCGCCATGCAGTACGGCATATCGTAAATATACTCGACAAGCTTTAAGTTTTCGCATCTGTCAAGCCCCGCCGCGGCAAACTCCGCGGCGCACTCCGCGTGCTCCCCCGAGCCGCTTGCGTGCAGATGGTATATCTCGGGGTGCCGTGACGTGTAATTTTTCATAAACCTCAGCATTGCGCCGTTTATTTTCTCCGCCCCAAGACTTCCTCCGTAAGACAGAAGAAAATAACGGCAGCCCTCGGGAACGCCGAGCTTTTCTCTCGCTTCTTTCTTTGTAACCCCCGAAAAGCTTGACTTCAAAGGGTTCCCAACGTGAAGCAGCTTTTCCTTGCACGGCAGAAATTCCGCCGTCGACTCAAAGTTCAAATATATCCTGTCAACCTTCGACGCGAGCATCTTGACCGCTACCCCCGGCACCGCGTTCGACTCATGAAGCGCGGTCGGTATTCCCTTCTCGGCTGCGGCTTTTATAACGGGCCAGCAAACATATCCTCCCGTCCCGATAACGACGTCAGGCTTAAAGGAATTTATCAGCTTCGCAGCCTTCGCGGGGGACGTCAGAACATAATACGCCGTTTTGATATTGGAAAGTGACAGGCTCCTCCTCAGACCTCTTATCTCTATATGGTGAAGCCTGTAGCCCGCCTTTGCGACGAGCTTGTTCTCTATTCCCCTCGACGTACCGACAAATTCGATAACGCTGCCGGGTATATTCGTTTTGATTGTGTCGGCGATTGCCAGCGCGGGATTTACATGCCCGCCTGTGCCGCCGCCGGTCATAAGAACCTTCATTAGAGTCTCCGTGTTTTCCGTGCGATTTTTATATGTTTTACTTTTTAGGCTTTTACTTTTAATCTTATATTTTTAAGCCTATACTTTTTAAGCTTATACTTTTTTAAACTTTACTTTTTAAACTTTACTTTTTAAACTTTACTTTTTAAACTTTTATTTTTAGTTTTTTACCTTTTCCAGTTTCCGGTTTTTTAACGAATTTTCACTGCAGCTTTTGATACGAGCGCCGCGATACGGACAAAACAAGCCCCATCTCAGCCATCATGACCGCAAGCGAGGTGCCCCCGTATGACAAAAACGGAAGCGAAATTCCCGTGTTCGGAATAATGTCCGTCACGACCATAAGATTCAAAAACACCTGAACGCCGAGCTGCGTCATAATCCCGAACACCAAAAGAGACGAGAAGGTGTCGGGCGCGCGAAGCGCCACCTTGTATCCTCTGAATATCAGAGCGAGAAACAGAGCTATCACGAGCACCGCTCCGACAAAGCCCATCTCCTCACACCATATCGTGAATATAAAGTCGTTCTGCGCCTCCGAAACGTAGCTGAATTTCTGCCTGCTCTGCCCGAGCCCGAGCCCGAGAAATCCTCCCGAGCCGATAGCGAGGGAGCCCTGATACGTCTGCCACTTTTCGTCGAGGATATCCGCCTCCTTGTCGGCGTACGTGAGAATACGGCGAAGCGCGTAGGGATTGTACAGCACGTAGGCCACAGCCCCTCCGATGCCGAGAACGGAGTAA
Source organism: uncultured Clostridia bacterium (assembly GCA_947632135.1). Lineage (GTDB taxonomy): Bacteria > Bacillota > Clostridia > Oscillospirales > CAG-272 > RUG14199. Next base: position 6,540 of record CANRNZ010000089.1, on the reverse strand, counting down.
TACGGTATCATAGACATACCCGCCCCCGCAAGGAACATCACGACGACGCCGATAACCACGATAATAAGAGTTCCCGAAAGGTGCTTTTCGAGTATTACGAGTCCCGCGTAGGTAAATATGAAAAGACTCGGGAGAAAAACTCCGTACAGAAACTTCTGCTTTCCGTTCTCCGAGTTTTTGATTTTATCGCTCATCCTGTCGGCGTACCACGCGAGAGCCATTACAAGCGCGACCTTCGCAAACTCCGACGGCTGAAACTTCACCGAGCTCGTTATTCTTATCCAGCGCTTTGCCCCGCCGCTCTCGCTTCCGAACACGAGAACGAGGCACAGAAGGATAGCCGTGATGCCGTAAAACGGAATCGACATCCTTTTTATAAACTTAATCGGCATAAACGCCGTTATAAGCATCGCGACCGAGCCGATCCCGATCCACATAAGCTGACGCCCCGCGTAGAAAAAGCCGTTTTTCCCCTCCGCAATGGCAGTGGGATAGCTCGCGCTGTAGACCATAACGACCCCGATACTGAGAAGCAGTACGACGAGAATAAAAAGAATTCTGTCGTGCCCGACTCTTATGCGCTCGACGCCCCTTTGCCAGCGCTCCTCTTTCCTTGCCTCGGCAAGCTGCCTTTCGTCCCGACGCGCAAGACCGGTTTCACCCTGCGCCTTCTTATTTTTCGCGCCGTCGCCTTGACGCGGAGCGCGCCCCGCGCTGACAGCCACCCCGCGCGCACTTTGGCGCCTCAGAGCCTCGCTTGCCCCGACGCTCTTTTTGACGCGCGCTCGCTCGGACGAGGCGGACGAAGCGGACGAACCGCGAGAAACCCGGGCAGCGCCGCCTTTTCCCGCGTCGGCGTCCCTTGCGGCGCGCTCTCCCGCCTTTGCGCCCGTCATTCCCGCTTTGTATGCTTTGCCTGTTCTGTTTGTTTCATTCATATTCATTCATATACTGTCTCCATATACAGTCTACACAACGGCGCCGCGCGCCGACTCAAAAACCCGATGCCGAAAGCGCCCCGACCTTTCTCACATTTTAATTCATTTTAAATATAATAAAAAACTATAATAAAAAAATGTAAGAAAAAGATAAATCAGAATCACGAAGGACGCAGTCCGAACCACGCCGCGACGCAGAACAGCGCCGTCAGCGCGGAAAAAAGAGCGACTATCTGCACCTCGCTGAGCCCGCACCTTTCAAAATGATGATGTATCGGAGCCATCTTGAAAAGCCTCTTTCCGTGAGTGAGCTTAAAATACACCACCTGAAGAATATCGGAAATCGTCTCGATGATATACATAAATCCCGCGACGACTATTATAAGCGGATTTGACATAACAAACGCCGCGCCCGCCACCATAGCGCCGAAGAAAAGCGAGCCGGTGTCCCCCATAAAGACCCTCGCGGGGTAGAAATTGTACACGAGAAATCCTACCGACGCGCCGATAAGAACCGCCGACAGGACGGACAGCGACGACACGTATTCAAACGACGAGAAAAACGACGCCGCGGCAAAGAATAACGACACAGCAAGAGTCTCCGAGGCGCACAGACCGTCAATTCCGTCGGCAATGTTGACGCTGTTGTCAACGCCGACAAGAAGCAGCAGCGCAAGCGGGTAAAACCAAAATCCGAAATCTATTTCGGTATTGAAGTACGGTATGTATACTGTGGTCGTGACATTGCAAAAAGCGCACATCGCGGCAAGATAGAGAGCGGCGCACACGACCTGAAGCGCGAATTTCTGCTTTGCCGAGAGCCCCTCGTTCTGTTTTTTTCTGAGCTTTGCCGCGTCGTCAATGCAGCCCGTCAGAGCGCAGAGCAGCGCGTAGGAAAACGTGAGAATAAGCGGAACGGTCGCCCTCGCGCCGTCCCTTATTCCGATATAAACGCACGCGGTAAAAATCACCGCGAAGGAGGCGATGACAAAAGATAACCCGCCCATTGTCGGTGTTCCCTCTTTGCTTTTGTGCCAGCGCGGGCCGATATCGAGTATCGGCTGACCCATTTTTTTGCTTTTCAAGGCCGGTATCAGCTTTCTAAGTATCAGCACCGTTATGAGAAAAGTAAAAACAGCGCATAAAGCAAACAAAGTAACGTCAGACATAGGCAGGTTAAAAATCCTTTCTTTATAAAACAGAAAAACAGAAAAACAGAAAACATACGCCGAAGCATTGCGGCAGAAAGCGCCGCAATTCGCCAAACGCAGTTTAAAATCAAGTCAAGCTCATAAATTCATAAATTCATAAACTCACGAGCGCCGACGGCCGTTATTTTTCGGCAAGGGGCGCTTCATTGCCTCGAGTACCTTTTCGGCGGCAATCCCGCGGCTCGCCTTCACGAGCAGCACGTCTCCCGTCTCAATGGAGCCGAGTATCATATCCGCCATTACCTCGGGCTTTGAAATGTCAGTACACACATATACGTTTTCCGCCCTTACTCCCTTTTTTATCGCGGCCTCGGCGACCGTCTCCGCCATCTGACCGTAGCAGTATAGCTTTTTGACCTTCATCTGCGCCGCGAACTGACCGAGCTGGTCGTGCATCAGGCGTGAGTCCTCGCCGAGCTCGAGCATATCTCCGAGAAGAGCCGCGGGAACTCCTCCCATGCTCTTTGCCTTCGAGACAAGAACCTCGATTGCGGCGCGCATTGACTCGGGGCTCGCATTGTAGCAGTCCTCGATAATCGTCACTCCGCCCTTTTCGTATATCCTCTGGCGCATTCCGCTGCTCTTGAATTTTTTAAGTCCCGAGCGTATATGCTCCTCGTCCATTCCGAGTATGGCTCCCACAGCGAGAGCGGTAAGAGCGTTGTACACGTTGTGCCGCCCGAGCGCGGGTATCTCCACGTTTATAAGAGCGCGGTTCGAATATACGACGTCAAACACCGTCCTGTCCGATTCGCTCTTTATGTTCATCGCCTTGTAGTCGGCACTCGGGCTGTGTATTCCGAAAAGCTTTGCGCCGATGCACTTTCCGTTTGAGACAAGAAGCGGCTCGTCGCCGTTTATAAGGAGAGTGCCGTCCCGTCTCAGCCCCTCGATTATCTCAAGCTTTGCCTCGCATATGTTCTCGCGGCTGCCGAGATTTGCCATGTGCGACGTACCGATATTCGTGATGACCGCGATATCGGGACGCGCGATTTTTGTCATGGCGGAAATTTCCCCGCGCGACGACATTCCCATTTCCACGACAGCGACACGGCAGTCCGCCGTGAGTGACAAAAGAGTCATCGGAAGACCAATCTCGTTGTTGTGGTTTCCCTCCGTCTTTACAGTGACAAAGCTCTCGGACGTTACCGAGGCGATAAAGTCCTTTGTGGTGGTCTTTCCGACGCTTCCCGTGACCGCCACCACAACAGCGTCGCTCAGCGAGCGGTAATACCCCGCGAGACGCCCGAGCGCCTTTACGGTGTCGTCGACAATGACGGCGGAAAAATCCCCCGTGACGTTCTCGGGCTCACGCTCCGCAATAACGCACGACGCGCCGCTTTTCACGGCGTCCGCAATATAAAGATGACCGTCCGTGCGCTCGCCCTTTACGGCGCAGAAAAGACTGTCCGCCGTAACGTCCCTTGAATCGTAAGCGACGTTTGTCACCTTTCGACTAACGCCTAAGCCGTATACAGCGAGCCGTCCTCCGACAGCGTCCGCAATCTCGACCGGTGACAGCTCTTTAAGTTTAAGCTCAGATTTCATTTTACACCTCAAATCCTCCGCGCGACCCGAGTCGGCGCGCCGAACTTTCAATATGTTCCGAGTCTGTCAAAATCTGTCAAAAAATCCGTGAAAGACTGTTTTCCGGGGTATGGCCGAATGTCCGTCTCTGCAATAGAAAATAATATATATATCCCGTTTGATATTTTATTTTATCATATTTACTCTCTATTTTCTTTATGAAAATATAATAAGAATTTGTAACATTTTTTGTAAACTATGACAAGAAACGCGGCAAAAATTGCAATATTTCGCAAAAATTCGAAAAAGCCGCGCCGCTGTGCTCCAAAGGGGAAATTCCCTCGCGCCTCACAAACCGTATTTTTCCGAGAAAGCCCTTCTTAAAATATCCCTCTCGTGAAATTCCCTTTTCCCGCGTGAGTCCGTAATATATTCCTCATGTCCTTTTCCGCACACAAGAACGACGTCGCGCGAACCGGCATAAAACACCGCCTGACGCAGCGCGCTTTCCCTGTCGACAACGACAGTATATTTCCCGGGGTCCGAAAAGCCCTCTTCTATCATTGATATTATTTTAAGCGGATCCTCGCTTCTCGAATTGTCGCTTGTCACAAAGGTAAAATCGCATAGCCTGTCGGCAATCTGCCCCATCACGGCTCTCTTCTTTGTGTCCCTGTCGCCCCCGCACCCGAAAACGAGTATCAGCCGACTCCTTTTCCCCATAAGTCCCCTTACGGTGCGAATACTTTTCTCAAGAGCGTCGGGCGTGTGCGCGTAGTCTACTATGACCCTCGTTTTTCCTCTCCCGCACGCTGCGGTCTCAAGTCTTCCGCGAACCCCGTGAAAATCTCCGAGCGCAGCTCTCACCGTATCCTGCGGGACTCCGAGCTCAAGAGCGCTCGCCGCGGCGCATACAGTGTTGTAAAGAGCGTTTCTTCCCCACATGGGAGAGCGAATATCGAATATCGCCTCGCGGCTGTAGTAAACATATGATATCCCGTCAAAGCCGAGGTTCCTGTATGCCGCGGCAGTCACCGAGACGCTGCTGTCGGCGGCGCTCTCGGGAACGCACGAAAAGCTCTTCACGTTGGAAAATTCCCCCGCAAGACGCCGCCCGTAAGGGTCGTCGACGTTTGCCGCAAATCTGTCCGCCATGACGCAAAGCCTGCGTTTTGCGAGAAAATAGCTCTCCATATCGGAGTGAAAGTCAAGATGCTCGGGAGTGAGATTTGTAAACGCCCCGACGTCCACATGGAGTCCGTCCGTTTTTCTCAGTTCCAAGGCGTGCGAGGACGCCTCGAGCACAACGTCGCTGCACCCCGCCTTTTTCATTTGATAAAGAGACTTGTAAAGCAGCTCGGGGTCGGGGGTCGTCATGCTGTATTCCTGCGCCTCGCCGTCGCCGAGAATACTTTTCCCGTCGACCGTGACGCCGAGAGTCCCTATGACCCCGACGCGTCTCCCCGCGCGTCTCAGTATATGCTCAAGGGTCAGCGCCGTCGTCGTCTTGCCGTTCGTACCTGTCACGGCGGCGACGGTCATGCCGCGGTCGGGATTTCCGTAGAAATTCGAAAACGCGAGCGCGACGGCTCTTCTCACGTCGTCGGTCAGTATGTTTACCGTTTTCCCGTCGTCATATACCCTGTCGCTGAGAACGCACACCGCGCCTTTTTTTACGGCCTCGCCTATCTTGTCGTAGCCGTCGCGGCGGCGCCCCTTTATCGCGGCGAACACACACCCCGGCACAGCGCTTTCCGACGAGGTGACGACGGCGGATATCTCGATGTTTCCCGACGCCTCGTCGTATTTAACATCGCAGTTTTCAAAAAGCCGTGCAAGCTTCATAAAGCACCTCCGATACCTTTGTCGCTCATTTCCCGAATAAAGAGAGAATGATGACAGAAGATAAAAGATAAAAAGATAAAACAGATAAGATAATTAAGATAAATATTGAATGAAACGGAAATGAATAAAGAATAAAATAAGTAATCTTGACTTCCCGTATCTTCGCGGCTCTTTGCTTTTATTTTTTAAATTATTGAATTATTATATTTTTACTTTTTGTTCCTCCGATTTTTTATAAAACCCCCGTCAGTCGTCCGACGTTATGTCGTGAATCATGTCTATCGTGACTATCGTCCCCTTAGGAACTATCTCGCCCGCAAGCGGCGACTGACTTGCCACCGTGGCGGTGGAGCCGTTTGTCGCACCCGATATGCTGACGTTCAGCCCCGCGTTCACCGCAATCCTGTTTGCCGCCTCAGCGGTCTTTCCGACAAGGTCGGGAACGGTGATGTTGGCAGTCGGTATTCCGCCGTCAGTGTAGAGATAAAGTATACCGCTGTCCTTTGACATCGACTCGCCGGCGGCGGGCGTCTGGGACGTCACAGTGTCCCCGCTCCCGACTATCTCGTACTTTATCTCGCGCCAGTCAAGATCCGCCTTTGAATTTTCGACAGTCGCCCCGACATAGCTCGATACCGTTATCTGAGCGTTTTTCAAATCCTCCTCCGAGTACGACGGCTCATATCCGAGGTACGGAAGAATGAATCCCATAAGCTTTGATACGTAAGGCGCCGCGACGACGCTGCCGTAAACCGAGCCGCCCATCGGCTCGTCGACGACTATTATCACCGCGACATGCGGGTCGTCCGCGGGAGCGTAAGCGACACAGGAGCCGACCCTGAGGGAATACGCGCCGTTCTCGTCCGCCTTGTCTCTCTTTTCCGACGTTCCCGTCTTTGCTGCGACCTTGTAGCCCTTGACGTAGGCGTTTTTCGCGCCGCCGTCGCCCGACACGCCCTCCTCAAGAATTTGAGATATAGTCTTGCATGTCTCGGTGCTGACGACCTGACGCTTCACGT
>CANRNZ010000088.1 GCA_947632135.1 uncultured Clostridia bacterium | reverse complement strand
TTTTGAATTCCAGACGATGATCAGTGAACTGACCGGGATGGAGGTTACCAATTCATCGTTGTATGACGGAGCAGCTTCCTTGGGTGAAGCAGTTGGATTAGCACAAGCAGTAACGCGTAAGAAAAAAATATTGGTCTCTAAAGGGGTCCATCCGCATTCACGTGCGGTATTGCATACGGCCTCACCCGGACGTGGGAATGAAATTATTGAAGTTCCGCTTGAGAAAGATTTAACGAATATGGATATTTTACAAACGGAGTTGGATGGTGGTCGGCGATACTCAACCGTTTGGACTACCTATGGCTTATGGCGGCCCGCATTGCGGTTATTTCTCTGTAAACAAGGGGGATATTCGAAAAATTCCGGGACGAATGGTCGGCGAAACAGTTGACCAGGATGGTAAGCGTGGTTTTGTATTGACGTTACAAAGTCGTGAGCAACATATTCTTCGTGAAATAGCGACTTCTTATATGAGTTCGAATCTAGCGTTAAATGCTTGGGCATCTGCGGTTGCCATGACTTCATTAGGCAAGCAAGGTGTACAAGAAATGGCACAATTAAATGTCAATAAAACGGGCTATCTAGCAGATCAGTTAGCCTCTCACGGCTTCACCGTTTACAACGAAGGACCTTTCTTCAATGAATTTGTTGTCGAATTAAATATGACAGCAGAGAATGCTGCCGGGAATAAAGCCCGGCGCGCTTAAGGACGCGAGCATTGACGAAAAGGCGATTTCGAGAACCGAGGCGATTATACTCTCGATGACAGAGCGCGAGAGAGAAAAGCCCGATATAATAAACGGCTCCCGCAAAAAGAGGATTGCCGCCGGCAGCGGAACGTCGGTTGAAGAGGTAAACCGTCTGCTTCGCCAGTTCGAGCAGGTGAGCAAGCTCATGAGGCAGTTTTCGTCAAAGGGCTCGAAGAAGCTTATGAAACGTATGAAATTCCGTCCATGACGGATTTTATAATAAATTTCTTTATATTTTTTTGATTTCGGAGGAATGTGAAAATGGTAAAAATCAGACTCAGAAGAATGGGCGCTAAGAAGGCTCCCTTCTATCGCATTGTCGTTGCGGATTCAAGAAGCCCGAGAGACGGCAGATTTATAGAAGAGGTAGGATATTACGACCCCATGAAAAATCCCGCCGACGTGAAAATTGACGGCGAGAAGGTTCAGAAGTGGATATCAAACGGCGCTCAGCCCACTGAGACCGTAAAGTCTATCCTTAAAAAGAACGGGTTGATAAAATAATCGAGCGGACGACAACGACCGAGCGATTTATGACCTAAACGGAGGGATTTATTCCAATGGTGAATTTGACTGTCCTTTTGGAGGATATTGCGCGTTCTATCGTCGATAAGCCCGACGAGGTAAATGTGACACAGAGAGAGGAAAACGACGAGATTGTTTTAACTCTCAGCGTCGCCGAGTCCGACATGGGTATGGTGATAGGCAAACGCGGAAACATTGCAAGAGCGATCAGAACTGTCGCAAAGGCGGCGGGAAAGCTGTCCGACAGAAAGGTATCCGTCGAAATAAGATAACGGCGATTATCGGCAAATATCGACTAATATCGACAAGTATCAATAATGAATCGGCGGCGCCGTTTTCGGCAAAGCTCAAAAGAAAAGCACAGCGTTTTGCGCTGCGCTTTTCTTTTTAAATTTTGATTTTTATAAGATTTTTAAAACATTTACGCTTAAGCCCGACGGGCCGCGCTGCGCGCATTAAAAGAGCGTCAGCACTTTGTTTTGAGCCATATGAGAAGGTCGTCGATATCCGACTCGGAGAGCGTCCTGTTCTCATAGAGAGAATCAAGAAGATTAACAAAGGAGCCCTTGTGGTACTTTTCTATAAACTGAGTCGTTATCGCTCTCGTATACTCTTCTTTGACAGCGACGGGAGTGTAGTAGCGCTCCTTCCCTTTCTTCTCAGACGTGATAAAACCTCTGTCCTGAAGTCTCACGAGAAATGAGATAAGAGTGGGCGCCTTCCAACCCTTTTCCTTTCCGACGGCGTCCATGAGGTATGCCGTATTGAGCGGAGGCTCTCCGTTCCAGATTGCGTTCATGACATCGTATTCGGCGTCGGGGAGACGCTTGGTATAATCAATAGCTGTAATATTTTCGGCAGAATTCATTTTATACCTCTTATACCTCATATGTATGTAACTTACATGTAATGATGTAATGATGTAATATAAATCAAGAGTGACTATATTATACATACGCCTAACTGATTTGTCAACAGTTAATTACAAATAAATTACAAAAAATCGGAAATGTTTTATATTTCTCACTTGTCTAAGTAACAATAAGCGATGATTTTAGACATTTTTCTATGAGCTCATCATATCGGCGGCGCTTTATCGGCAAAAGACGAAAATAAGCCGAAGCTAAGTAAATCTGTAAATCAGTAAATCAGTAAATCATTGTAATATACTTTTTTTCGAGAGTTATCCTTCGCTCCTTGAAGGAACCGCCGTACTCACCGTCAAGAGTCCACGGCACCTCGGTGTCGCATTCATATTCAAAAGACGAGGAGCGGAATTTATACACAATTTCGTTGTCCTCACGCTGAGTGATAAACGCGTTTATGAGCTTTGTGTGCTCGTCGGCTGTTTTCGGAGTTCTTATGAGAATTACGTCGAGCATACCGTCGTCAAGCGTAAAATCGCTTATGATGGGCAGCTCGAACCCTCCGATCCTGTGAGTGTTTGATATCATGCCGTAGGCAAAGTTCCCGCTCAGGGTCTTGCCGTCTATCTTTATTGTCATATTGCGGCGGTTGTTTTTCTTGCCGAGAGATTTTATTCCCTCGATTACGTACGCCGCGTGACCTATATTTTTTTTGAGCTGTCTCGGCGTTTCGTACGAGACGTCCGAAAAAACTCCGAACGCCGCAACATAAACATAAGGACGCTCGCCGAAAAAGCCGATATCTATTTCCCTTTCCTCGCCGTTTGCAATATGCCGCGCGGCGTTAAGCGGCATAGATTCAATACCGCGCGACTTTGCAAAATCGTTAGTCGTCCCGCAGGGGATATAACCGAGCTTCGGCTTCTTTTCAAGCAGGCTCAGACTTTTAACGGTGAGATTGAGCGTGCCGTCGCCGCCGCAGCAGACGACGGTATCAAATTCGGCGCCGCGCTCCGTTACGGTTTTTGAAAGATGTTCCTCGCTCTGTGTAACAACGGTCGTTACCTCGTAATCGGCTTTGATAAATACGTCTATTATTTCAATCAGCTGTGAGCGCAGAGCGCTTTTGCCGGACACAGGGTTTATAATAAGAAGTAATTTTTTCATAATACTTTTCATAAAGCTTGTCCTCCGGTAAACACATGCAGGTCAAACCGAGTACTGTTTTGAAGCGTCAAAGGGCATTTTGAATTGCCCGATAAATATTTTCATAACTCTTCGCGGCGCATTCAAAGACGTTAAGACCATCCGACGGATTATCCTGGTCCGTGACAAAAAGCTCAGCTCCCGCCGTGAGAGATTCCTTTACGACCTCGGCGAGCGGCACATTGCCGCATCCCGCGGGACAGTCGACAAGCGGCGCTCTTGTTCCGTTTTCATTTACGGAATTATCGCCCGAAAAATCCTTAACGTGAACAATCGGGAGGCGTCCTTTATATCTTCCAACAAGCTTTGCCGCGTCGACGTCCATATAAGTCGCCCAGCCGACGTCGATTTCAGCCTTGAGAAGCTTCGGAGATACAGAGTTGTAAAGCACGTCAAGGGCATAGTCGCCGTTCACTCTTATAAATTCATTGCTGTGATTGTGAAACATGAAGGTTATTCCCTCGTTTGCGAGACGTTCTCCGATTTCGGCGAAAAATTTCACCGTCTCGGAAAATTTCTCGCCGCCGGGGAGATCTTCCCTTCCGAGCCACGGAACCGCGACGTATCTGCATCCGAGGGCTTTAAGGTCGTGTATCATGTCTTCCGTCTGATAGCGAAGGGCTGACATTGAAATGTGGTCGGACACGATTTCTATGCCGAGCGCGTCGCATATCCCTCTGAGGTATTCGGCTTTGCAGCCGTAAAGTCCCGCCGCTTCTACCTTTGTGAAGCCTATTTCTTTTATTTTTTTCAAGGTTTTAACGGGTGAAGCTGACATTTCGTTTCTGAAGAAAAACAGCTGCGCCGCTATTTTGGAATTTGTCTCAGACATTTTTCTTTCCTCCGATTCTGAATTTTTGGGTATTTTTTCTGATACTTTTCTGATACTTTTTTGATACTTTTTTGATGTTTTTTCGGGCATTACGATTTTCATGCCGCAAAAAAATCGAGAGGCGCGGGACCGTTTGCACCGTCCGAGCTGCCTCTCTTATTTTATACCAAATTTATTTAATTTGCAAGGTCTGTTTCCATATTTCCGAGAATCGGAAGCACAGTGTCCGAGCCGACGATTTCGGGAAGCTTTCCGTCCCACGCGTTTGCGTAGTAGTAATCTATCAGAGCGGGGGTGAGCGACGCCGCGATATTTTTGTTCATTTCAGCCTCGCACTCTCCGGCATACTCTTCCGCCTCTGCCTGTATCCTTTTGACTTCCGATTCGGCGTTTGCCGCAACAATATCGCGTTCAGCCGCCGCCTCCGCCTCAAGGGTAAGCTGCTGCTGTTCGATTGCGGCTTTAAGCTTCTGCTGTTCGGCGACCTGTTTTTCCTCGACCGCGTTTGTAAACGCATCCGAGAAATCGAGATTTTCGATTGCGGTGTTTATTACGATTATGTTGTATTTATCAAGGTCGCTCGTCAGAATATCAGTTATCTGGCGCGACAGCTCCTCGCGGGAGGCAATCAGATTTTCAGCCGTATATTTGGCAATAACCGATTTTACCGCTTCCTGAATGCGCGGTATCATCAGTACGTCGTAATAATTTGCCCCTACCGTTTTGTATATTGTCTGAGCGTTTTCCTTGTTTATCTGATAGTTTATGGAGTAGCAGACGGCAACCTCCTGAATGTCGCTTGAAAAGCACGACATATCAATGACCGCCTTTTGCGTTCTGTTATCCATCGCTATCACGTTCTGGTACGGAAGCTTGAAATGAACTCCCGCCTCAAGAGTGACGTCCTCGACCTTGCCGAAGGTCGTCAGTATTCCCGTGTGACCTGTCGGAACAGACGTTATCATGCCGGCAGCGAGAAGGAGCAGGCATACAAGGGATAAAAGCTGCCTGCGGCAGGGTCTCCATGACAGCTTTCCTCCTTTTTTTGTAATTCCGAGCGCAAGAAAAGCAATAAGACCGACTCCGAGTGTACAAAAAACCAATTTCATTTTATTTTTCCTTTCTTATGTAACAGTGATTTGTAATTTAATCGGTTTATGATTATTGATTTAAAAACGGACGAGCTGCGTTATCAGCATGTCGCTTTTATAATATTAACGCAGGTACAAAAAAATTTCGCGCTTTTTCTTTATATTTTCAAAATATTTTCGAATTTTTTAAAAATTATTATATGGGAGCAAAAGCGGCATATTAAGCGGCATATTATGTATACAGACAAGTTTTGTATTGACAAAAGAAACAAAAACGATTATAATTACAGCGATGGTATTATGCTGTTTTCCAATCGGATTATATTACATTTTATCTTATATTATCTTATTGGAAACGACAAACTTTAAGGAGTTAAACTTATATGAAAAAATTTTTGTCCGCGCTCTGTGCCGCATGCCTGCTCGTTTGCTCGCTGACATTCACCGCGCCGAGCGCAAAAGCAGCCGGAGACAGTCTCGACATTGTTCTTACAAACGCGTCGGGAGTCGTAAACGATGAAATCACGGTTGAGATGAACATAACGCAGAACCCCGGAATGTATGCGTTCTGGTTCTTTCTCTACTATGATTCCGACGCATTTATTTTAAAGGACGTAAAGGTAAACGAAGCTTTGAAATCCGAGGGCGACCTCTATGATACCGAGAATGCGGCGACAAGCGATTCGGTGAAGGGACTCATTGCAAAGCGCGTTATAAACTATTTCGGCAGCTACGGGGTCGATTCCGCAGGGAAAAATCTTAAAATACTTTTCTTTGAGGGAAAATCAATTTACGAAAATACGGACTATGTCGGAAACGTCGCAACCTTCACATTTCAAATAATGGGTATCGCCGATGACGGTGAATACGAGATAGGTCTTATCCCCGACCCCTCCAGTATTATCAACAACGACAGCGATGTGCTGCCCGTAACATGGAAAAACTCCATTGTGGCTGTCGGAAATACTACGCCGCCGAATGTTCCGTCAGACGACGAAAATCCTCCGAAGGAGCCCGATGACACTGTAGCCCCGCTTCCCGAGGACGGCGAAACAACGTCTTCCGGTTCTTCGGGTTCAACGGGTTCTTCGGGTTCTTCGGGTTCTTCAAATCAGTCGGGCGGCTCGCAAAGCGGCTCAACTCAGACGCCGCCCGAGTCATATGTTGACGCCGAAGGCACTACATATTACAAGGGTGAGGACGGGACCGACTACTTTATCGGAGACGACGGAAATTCCTATTACGTTGACTCCGAGGGCGACACTCAGGTCTATGAAAGAGAGCCCGAGAGCGACGTCGGAAACGAAAAAAACGAAAATAACCAAAACAGCCAAAATAACGGAAGCAATCAAAACAACGAAAGCGGACAGGATACGTCGGAAAACGGAAGCGGCAAAAAGAGCATGAAATTTTTCTACATGCTGATTGGCATAATCGCGGCAGTTCATCTCCTCGCAGCCGCCGCAGTCGTACTTATTATCTTCATAAGGAGAACGAAGAACGACGACGGTTCCGCCGCTGCGCAGAATATTATAAATAAAAAAGCGAAAAGCTCGGGAAGAGACGGCTCTGCCGATTCGGACACGTCAAACGATTCTTCCGATTCTTTCAATAATAACGATAATAACGATAGCAACTATTAAAACAAAGGCTGAGCGCTCCATGGCGCGAACATCCGATAAGGTCATAACGCGATAAAGCTTGAATATTAAATTTGCAGGGGTCGAATATTGAATTTGACCCCTGCGTTTTTTATAATTTTTGCTGTTTCTTTCAGTTTTTCCCGTCGTCCATGGTGCGCTCGGAGGCGTTCATATTCACGTCGGAATAAATTGCGCTCGAGCATACGTTTATAAATGTTTTTCCGCGATTTACCGTAACGGTTTCTCCGCTCTCGCTGTCCGTCAGAAGAAGATTTCCGTCGACGGTGGAGCGTGACCATTTGATGCTTTTGTATTTACCGTCGCTTGCGAGGTACCCGTCTCCCGTTCCCGTAGTTGTGACTCTGAGTCTGCCGTAATCGTCGTAGACCGCAGTGTCGCAAAAGAGGATTATCACGTTTTTAAATGCGAGCTGTTCTCCGTTTTCGCCGTCAATATGCTTTTCGCCGTCGTACTGATATCTGAGATACGTCTTGCTCTCGCTGTCGTATATATAATCGACGTTCTGATAATAGGATATGGGAAGATATATATGAAGCGCGTCGTCTTTTCCGACTACCGCCTCCTCGTCCCATTTTGAAAACTCAAACGGGTATTCATATCCGTCTCTGAGGTTTGTTCTGAATGAGCAGTACTCTATCGTTTTGATTATTCCCTCTCCCGTCGTCATCATTGTGTGTTCGGTAGAGTAGCCGCTCTGAAGTCTGTCTTGGTCTCTGTAGTAAACTCCGAGAGGGTCGCCGCGCACGCCGTCGATGTGGTCAATTTGACGCGACGACATTTGAGAATAGGCGTCCTCACTCCCGCCCGCGTGGCAGTAGATGGCGTCAAACATCTGAGCGAAATCAATATAGTAAGGGCGCGAGGAGCGAATGGAGCCGATTACACCAAGCTCATTATACTCCGAAAACAGACCCATGAGTCTCGTTATGCCGCCCTCGGCAAGGCACTCAAAGAGTATATCCGCCTTGCTTATTCCCACCTGCGGGAGTGCCTGATATATATTATTGAGCATTACCGCTATCGGTCTTGAGGTTGAGACGTCGTATGACGCTTCAAGACCTGTGAGCGGGTTTATGTTGTCGGGCATCGGCACCGTGAAGGAATTCAGAGGTACGTTGAGATTGTCGCCTGTGTCCTTATCGTTTCCGACTTCGCCGTCCGTTTTATCTTTCCCGCACGACATGAGCGTAAGTACGGTGAAAATTGCCGTAATAAATGCCGATAATCTTATAAAGCCTTTAATTCCGCTTTTCATTTTGCTCCTGTTTTATCCTTTTATCTTCTGTTTTTATTTTTGTTTTGCAAATTTTAGCAAATTATATCAAATTTTGTTTTTAATTCCTACATGAGAAAATCACCCTTGTCGGGTGATTTAAATAGGTGATTTAACCCGTCGTTTATCGGATTTAATTTGTGAATGTAATTTGCCTTATTGACTCGCGGATTTTACTCGCCAATCAGACGCGTGAGCCAGATATACCCGAGTTCAAAAGCTTCGTGAAGCCCCTTTTTGATGTCCTGCTTTGCAATCTTCTCGTGCGCGGGGAGGTTTTCGTCTGTCTTTACTATCTGTATAAGTATCATATCGGGAACCTTTTTCCCGTCCTGTTCCCTCTCGGACATTATCGTCAGACACAGAACATATTCGTCGTCCATATTGCCGTAGCATATTACATTGTTTTCACGAACAAGCGGGCGTTCCTTGTACATAAGATACTTGCCGTTCACTGTCGCCTTTTCGACGGTGCTTTTTTCTTTCTTCTCCATATATTATACACCTTTCATACTCTGCCTTAAACCATATTTTACATTAAAGAGGGAAAGTTGTCAAGTGTTTGGCAATCTTTATTTAAGTGGTTAATTGTAAAATGAAATAGGACATATAGAAAAAGTCATAGCAGACGTGGTATAATTGAAGTTACCACACAAA
>CANRNZ010000087.1 GCA_947632135.1 uncultured Clostridia bacterium | reverse complement strand
GCTTTGCAAATCCCAAAAGCTCGGCTTTTGCTGCGGTTTCACCGCAGGCTCGATATTGACGGCCTCGCAAAAATGCCTTTATCCGGGGGTCCCCACAAAAGCTCGCTTTTGTGGGGTGGATGTCGGCAAGCATTTTTGCTTCGTGGTATATGTCCGCAGAGCGGCCATTGATGACTAAAAGCGAATGCTTCGCATTCGATGCGGCCTTGCCGCAAAAAACGCTTCGCGTTTTCTTTTGTGATATAATTAACAATATTGCAGCTTAAACCAAAAGTAAAAAGGACATTTTAATTTAAAAGGATATTGAAGGTTATTTTATGAAAATACTTTATGCAGCCTCCGAGGCGCTTCCTTTTGCGTCCACAGGCGGGCTCGGCGACGTGCTCGGCTCGCTTCCCGCGGCAGTCAAGGAGCGGCTCGGAGACGACGGTGACGTAAGGGTCGTAATACCCATGTATCCCGTCGTAAAGGAAAAATATATAAGCGAAATGACTCTTGAGGCGGAGATAGAGGTTCCCCTCTCGTGGAGGCACCAGTACTGCGGTATATGGAGCCTTGAGAGACTCGGCGTTAAATTTTATTTTCTTGACAACGAGTTTTATTTCAAGAGAGATACTCTCTACGGCAGCTATGACGACGGGGAGCGCTTCGCGTTTTTCGGAAGAGCGGTCATGGAAATAATGCCGCATATCGGATTTTTCCCCGACATTCTTCACGCGAACGATTGGCAAAGCGCCGCGGCGGTCATTTACCTCAAAACGAAATACGCCGCAATTCCCGGTTACGACAGAATAAAAACTCTCTACACAATACACAATATCGAATATCAGGGAATATATGATTTTTCAATACTCTACGACGTTTTCGATATGCCCGAATGGGATCGCAGCATAGTTGAATATGACGGTTGTATTAACCTCTCAAAGGGCGCGATTACAGTCAGCGACAGAGTGAGCACCGTGAGCGAAAGATATGCCGAGGAAATACTTACTCCTTACTATTCCCACGGGCTCTCGGGAATACTTTCCTCATGCCGCGGAAAGCTGTCGGGGATTGTGAACGGAATCGACGTTTCATACTACAACCCCGAAAACGACCCCGCGATACGCTATCACTATTCCGCGAAAAGCTTTGCAGGTAAGGATAAGGACAAGGCGCTGCTTCAGGAAATGTGCTCGCTTACGGTTGACAAAAACGTCCCCGTTATCGCGATGATATCCCGTCTTGTCGCTCATAAGGGCTTTGACCTTGTTTGCCGCGTTATAGAGGAAATGCTCTGCTGCGACAATGTTCAGTTCGTTCTTCTCGGAACGGGCGAGCCCGCGTACGAGAACTATTTCAAATATCTTTCGGAAAGATACAAGGGAAAATTCTCCGCGATGATAGAGTTCAACAAGGACCTTTCAAAGCAGATATACGCGGGGGCGGATATGTTCCTCATGCCGTCAAAGAGCGAGCCGTGCGGGCTGTCTCAGATGATAGCGTCAAGGTACGGAACTGTTCCCATAGTAAGGGAGACGGGAGGACTTGCCGACACAATCGTGCCGTACAATAAATATGACGGAAGCGGAAACGGCTTCTCCTTTGCAAACTACAATGCGCATGAGATGATGGGCGTTATCAGGCAGGCGCTTGAGCTCTACTCTGACAGGAGAGCCTGGCGGAAGCTTATGAGGCAGGTTATGAGCGTTGATTTTTCATGGCAGTCCTCAGCCGAAAAGTATATAGACCTTTATACCTCGATGTGACGGGTTCTTCATTTAATACTGCCGCCATACAAGGCGGCAGTATTGTATGAGAGCTATAATCGGATATAACCGGATATATGAATATATGATATTAAATAAGTGTAAATAAGACAAGAAAGAGGTTCAATTCGCTAATGGATAAGACAGAGACGCTCGCGGAAACAAGAGAGGCGCTCGAAAGAAAGCTTTCGGGCTATTTCGGAACTACGCCCGCCAACGCAAGCAAAAATCAGATTTATAAGGCGACAATCCTTTGCGTAAAGGATATTCTGACGCACAAGAGACACGCCTTTAAGAAGAAAATAAAGAAGAATCAGTCGAAAAAGGTATACTACCTTTGCATGGAGTTCCTTATAGGTCCGTCGCTTAAAAACAATCTCAGAAACCTCGGCCTTGAGGATACCTTTTCAAGCGTTTTGTCCGACATGGGCTTTGACCTTTCGGAGCTTTACGAAAAGGAGCCCGACCCGGGACTCGGCAACGGGGGACTCGGCAGACTGGCAGCCTGCTTTATGGATTCTCTGACAACTCTCGATTATCCCGCCACAGGATTTTCAATCTGTTATGAGAACGGTCTTTTTAAACAGAAGATAATAGACGGAAATCAGGTGGAGCTGCCCGATACGTGGCTCAAGGACGGGGACGGCTGGCTCGTGCCCCGCACCGACAAGTCATTTTCGGTAAAATTCGGCGGGCATATAAACGAAAAATGGGAAAACGGACGACTTACGGTCACGCACGAAAATTACGACGAGGTCATCGCGGTACCCTATGACATGATGATATCGGGCGCGGACTGCGCCGCCGTAAACGACCTCAGGCTCTGGAAAGCGCACAGCAGCGCCAATGTCGATATGAGCCTGTTTTCGCAAGGGCAGTATATAAAGGCGATGCAGGATAATATAAACGCGGAGCTTATATCAAAGGTGCTCTATCCCTCCGATGAGCATGAGGAGGGAAAGCTTTTGCGCCTTAGTCAGCAGTATTTCCTCGTTTCCGCCTCTCTTCAGAGCATAATCGCGGACCATCTTGCCTCATACGGAACTCTCTATAATTTCCCCGAAAAGGTCGCGATACACATAAACGACACCCACCCCGCGCTTGTTATTCCCGAGCTTATGCGTATATTCATGGACGTTTATTCGTATACGTGGGAGAGGGCGTGGTCGGTCGTCACGAGAGTTGTCTCGTATACGAACCACACCGTAATGCCCGAGGCGCTCGAGTGTTGGAACACCGACCTTTTCAGGTTGAAGCTCCCGAGAATTTATATGATAGTCGAGGAGATAAACAGGCGTCTTTGCGCCGACCTTTGGAACCTCTATCCCGGAGACTGGGACAGAATATCCCGCATGGCTGTCATAGGCTACAATCAGGTCAGAATGGCAAATCTCAGCGTTGCGGCGTCCCACACCGTAAACGGCGTGTCGGCGCTTCACTCGAACATTCTGAAAAAAACGGTGTTCCACGACTACTACAAGGCGATGCCGCATAAGTTTACGAACGTCACAAACGGCATAGCGCACAGGAGATGGCTCTGCTATTCAAACCCCGGTCTTACCTCTCTTCTTGAGGAGACAATAGGCCCTTCGTTCAAGAAAAATCCCGAAAAGCTTTCCGATTTTCTGAAATACAGGGACGATGATTCAGTTCTTGAGAGGCTTGATGAGATAAAGAGAGAGAACAAGCTTCGCTTTTCAAAGGAGCTTTTCAAAAAGACAGGTGTGAGCCTTGATGTAAGCTCCGTGTTCGACGTTCAGGTAAAGAGAATACACGAGTACAAGAGACAGACTCTTAATGTGCTTAAAATCATAGCATACTACAACGAGCTTCTCGAAA
Organism: uncultured Clostridia bacterium; assembly: GCA_947632135.1. Lineage (GTDB taxonomy): Bacteria > Bacillota > Clostridia > Oscillospirales > CAG-272 > RUG14199. The sequence continues at coordinate 5,298 of CANRNZ010000087.1, read as the reverse complement.
ATCCGAATGCCGACGTTGAGCCGTGCACGTATATCTTCGGCGGCAAGGCGGCGCCGGGATACTATCTCGCAAAGGATATTATAAAGCTTATCTGGAGCCTTGGCGAGGAGATAAGCATGAACCCGAGGATAAGGGATATAATCCGCGTTGTGTATCTTGAGGACTACAACGTAAGCACCGCCGAAATTCTCATGCCAGCGTCGGACATAAGCGAGCAGATTTCCCTTGCGGGAAAAGAGGCGAGCGGTACGGGCTGCATGAAATTCATGATAAACGGCGCGCTGACGATAGGTACGCTTGACGGCGCAAACGTCGAGATGATGGACGCCGTGGGACGCGACAACATTTATATATTCGGCCTAAAGGCGGAGGAGGTCGACGAGCTGTGGAAAACCGGTTATGATTCGAGCGTTTACTACAGAAAGAGCCCGAGGCTTGCCGGGGTCATGGAGCAGCTGAAGCACGGCTTTGCAGGGAACAAATTTTCAAATCTTGCAAACTACTTTATGTATAATCACGGCGTGTCGGACCCTTATATGTGCTTTGCGGATTTCGAGTCCTATATGAACACGTCATCTCAAATCAGGTGCGATTATTCCGACAGGAAGCTTTGGCTGAAGCGTTCGCTCTCCAATATTGCGGGCGCGGGGTTCTTTGCCTCCGACCGCAGCATTCGCGAGTACGCGGAAAACATCTGGCACATTTATCCGGTAAAATAACTACGGTGATTGAGAGCCGAATTTCCGCGGATTTGACCGTTTTATTTACTTCGGCGGCATTTTGGTATAACACGTCAAAATTTAAATTTTATCCGATTTCACGGCGTGCCGTGAAATCGGAGCTTTTTTGAGTACCGTATGTCACTACAGCGGCTCTTTGCACGTCTGCGGAGAAGTCGTAATAAGGGCAAGTATATTGTTAAGGCTTAGAATCAAGGGTTTTATTGCACAGCGAACTATGGAAATAAGAGAATATAAGTATCATATTGCGGAAAATTCGGGAAAATCAAAGAAAACGGAAGAGGATTTTTCTCTCTACGGCGCATTTCCCGATACGGGGGACATTAAATTCATGCTGAGGGCTCCGAGACGGGAGGGAATATGCTCGGCGGCGCTCGTTTTACACTCGGACGGGCTCTCGTCGGTCGGCGAGAGGTCTCTTTTTGTCCCGATGGAAAACGAATCCTTCGGATATTCTGTGGATGTTTTTGCCGCAGTTCTTTCCGCGAAGACTCTCCGTGAGCTCTCTCCCGAGGGACTTTTTTACTATCACTATGAGATAGAGTGCTTCGAGGGTAAGCTGTCCTTTGGCGGCGAGGGGGCGACTGCGCTGAGCCCTATGTCGGACGTCGGTGAGAGGCAGCTTCTTTTGTATGACAGCGATTACAAAACCCCCGATTTTCTAAAGGGCGGGACGATGTACCACGTCTTCGTGGACAGGTTTTATCCGTCCGGAAGGTGCTCGCCGAAAAAAGGGACGGTTATGAATGACGACTGGGCGGGCGGCGTGCCGCAGTATCCCGAGTACAGAGGCGCTCCGCTGAAAAACAATGAGTTTTTCGGAGGCGACCTTTGGGGGATAGCCGAAAAGCTCGATTATCTCGAAAAGCTCGGCGTTACCGTTTTGTACCTCAGCCCCGTTTTTGACTCAGCCTCAAATCACAAGTACGACACCGGCGACTATATGAGGGTCGACGAGATGTTCGGCGGGGACGAGGCGCTTATATATCTTATAAAAAAATGCCGCGAAAAGAATATTTCGGTAATTCTTGACGGTGTGTTCAATCACACAGGCTCAGACAGCGTTTATTTCAATAAATATCATAATTACGATTCGGTAGGGGCGTATGAGTCCGAAAGCTCACCGTACCATGAGTGGTACAATTTTTTTGAGTTTCCCGACAAGTACGAGTGCTGGTGGGGAATCGACATTCTGCCGAGAGTTAAAAACGATTCGCAGAGCTTTTCGGATTTTATACTCGGAAAAGGCGGGGTAGTCGAAAAATACATTAAAATGGGTGTGTCGGGCTTCAGGCTTGACGTCGCCGACGAGCTTTCCGACTCTTTTCTCGAGAGAATGAGAAAAACTGTCAGGGAAAACAGCTCGGACGGCGCTCTCATCGGCGAGGTCTGGGAGGACGCGTCGTGTAAAATAGCGTATGGCAAGAGAAGGACTTATTTCTCGGGGAAACAGCTCGATTCGGTAATGAATTATCCCCTGCGCCGCGCCGTCATATCGTTTATAAAGGACGGGGACGCCGCGGGGCTGAGAGACGTCACGGAGACAATATACCGAAGATATCCGAAATGCGTCAGCGATTCTCTTATGAATTTTCTCGGTACTCACGATACGGAGCGGATACTGACTGTGCTCGGAGACGACGTTGCAAACGAGCGCACGAACGACGAGCTCGCAAAAGCAAAGCTTTCGCCGCGCGCCCTGAAAAAAGCCGTAAAGCTGCTCAAATGCGCTTATACGATAGTCGCCTTCATGTACGGAATCCCGTCCGTTTTTTACGGCGACGAGGCTGGTCTCGAGGGATATCACGACCCGTTCTGCCGAAGACCTTATCCGTGGGACTCCCAAAACAAGGAGCTTCTTTCGTATTTTGAAAAGACGGGTAAAATAAGAAAAGAGGAAAAGCTCCTTGCGCACGGCGTTTACAGAGTACTGTCAGCTGATGAAAATCTGTTTTTGTTTGAGCGCTCGTCAGACACCGAACGCATTACTGTCGCCGTGACGCGCGGGGAGTCATTCGTCTTTTGCCCGACGCGCTCGGCAAAGTGCATTCTGACGACGGAAAAAAGAGCGCCGCATAAGAGCCCCGACGGAGGATACATTCTTCCTCCTTTTTCGGCCCATGTGTTTAAAAGTATTACTCGGAAATAAATAAGAAATCGGCGCCGCTTATGCGGCGCCGACAGTTTTTTAGCGGATCTATTTATTTTAAGGTGAATATTTTGTACTCAAAGTCCGTAAATTCTCCGCGGACTCGGAGTTCTATATTTATAAGAGATTTATCTTTTGTAAGATAAGCGGGAATGTAAAAATCACTGTCGGCAAACAGCGCGAAGTCGTTAAACCCCGCGTCGTGCCAAACGCCCGCAGGCTTTCCGTCAACATAGACCTCGGCGCTCTGCGGCGAGTGCGACTTGTCATATACCCGTCTCAGTACAGCGCCCTTATTTCCCGAAAGCAGCGCCGCCTTGAACGAAACGCATGACTCATCCTTGTGCAGAAAGCCTTTTTTTGTGATTATCGGGGCTTTTCTGTCCGCCTCGACCTTTGAGGTTAAGGTGTATTCCGTTTTTTCGTCCGAAGCGTATGAGTGAAGCGAAAGCGAGGACTCCGAGGCGCAAAGGAGAAAATCGCTCATTTCCGACGCTGCGTCGCAAAGTCTGTATGAAAAGCAAAGGCTCGTGTAATCGGAATATGTCTGGCCGACCGCGCCGTGCTGTATTGCAAGCTTTATGCCGTTTGAGAAGGAAATCGGCATGTCGCGGAAAAATCTGTAGTAACCCGCCGTGTGCGCAAAGGAACCCTGAATCGTCGAGCCGCCGAGAAGAAATACGTCGTTTACGCACCCCGCGGTCGGCGAGTCATACTTTCTGTTCGGCCAATAGCAGCCGAGGTAAAGGTCCTCCGTTCCCGTTCCGTTTATCTGAGGGGTCATTGCGCCGTCGATATAGAAGTGCTCGTTTCCCTCGCACCACTGGTCGCCGACGCATGTCTGATACAGACCGACAACATTTCCGCGGCCGCTGAACTCGCCTATCAGCCAGTCGTCGTACAGCTCGGTCGCGCCCTCCCTGTAGTCGGCGTAAAAATGTCCTGTCGACGACTTGTCGTATGTGTTTTCCTCTATTTTGAGCCTCAGCGTCAGCTTCGCAGAGTCGCGCGGCAAATCGACGAGGGTAATGCCCGCGGAGCGCCAGTACGGTATCGGAAAGCGCGAGGTCATAACGATTCGTCCGTCTCTTTTTTCAACGTCGATGACGGACGAGTGTATTTCGGAATATCCGAGCGACTGCGCAAAAAAAGCGAGCAGAGGGCAGGCGACGGTCGATATGCTGTTTTTATCGAAAAACATATCAATTTTTACGTTTGAAAGGTCTGTCCCCTCGTCATATTCGACTGTAAATTCGGTTATTACGCCGGGCTTGTCCGTCGAGAAAACGTTATTATACTTTTCGCTGAGCGTGACTTCTTTTTCAAAAGAGACTTCGTTCTTATTTTCGCATTTTACGGCTTTGGTGTCGAACGCGGCGTCAAGATATTTCATTTCGGCGCGGGAGGTAAGCTCCGACGGAGCGTCCGACGCGTACCTCTCGTACATTATGTGGTAATAAAAATCGGTTTTGCCCGACGCCGTTATTTTCAGGCCGTTCTCATAGGGAATCGGAACAAAGCAGTTGCCGCAGCGGCAGTCGTCGCCGCCGTGACCCCTGTCCTCGAAAGTGTTTGCGGGGCCCGAAATGTCGGCTATGGCGCCCTCGAAAAAGCTTTTAAGAGGACATGTGTATTTCGGTGTGTCGCTGCCGTCAAAGTAGAATTTCAGCTCGCACTCGTCGGTTGTGACCGCTGCCCATATGCTTTTTACACAGCCGCGTCCCTTTTCGTCAAGCATGACCATCGAGCCGTCGCTGTCCTTATAGAGAAACTGACCGAAATCTGCGTTTTCCTCGCGCCTGTCAAAGCTTGAGGACTGCATGACGTGTCTGTCGTTGTCGATTTTCGGAAGAAGCTTTAAATCAAAATAATCTCTCATATCAAACCTGTATCTTTTTTTATAAATTTTTAAGTTATATTTTGCTGTATTTTTCTTTAAATTCGCGTCAGACGTTGAATCTGAACAGCACGACGTCCCCGTCGTTCATTACGTAATCCTTGCCCTCACTGCGTACAAGTCCCTTTTCCTTTGCGGCGGCCATTGAGCCGCAGGATGTCAAATCGTCGAAGGAGACGACCTCGGCTCTTATAAAACCGCGCTCAAAGTCGGAGTGTATTTTGCCCGCCGCCTGCGGAGCCTTGGTGCCTTTTTTGATAGTCCATGCGCGGACCTCCTTCGGTCCGGCTGTAAGATAGCTTATGAGCCCGAGAAGGGAATAGCTCTTTCTTATGAGCTTTGAGAGCCCGCTTTCCTCAATGTTCATTTCGGCAAGAAACATTTCTTTTTCCTCGGGCTCGAGCTCCGCAATCTCAGCCTCAATTCCGGCGCAGACCGGTATCACCTCGGCGCCCTCCGCCTTTGCCGCCTCACATACTTTTTTATAGTATTCGTTGCTGTCTGAGACCGCC
>CANRNZ010000086.1 GCA_947632135.1 uncultured Clostridia bacterium | reverse complement strand
CAAAGAGCGGTATCCGTTTTGTAAAGCGCGTCGGATATATACGTGTAAACGTCAAGATAACCGCTGTACATAAGATAGGGGTCCCCCGACGAAATAAGCGCAAGGTAAGCCGCAAAGCTCGCCTCGTCCTCGGGGGCAATTCCCCTCTGGTGAGCGAGCTCATGGGCAACAGTGGACACAACGACGTAGTCGGGATAATTGGTGTTAATGTTGACCTCACCGGTGTAAAACGAGTAAACGCCCGATATGTGGGTGTATGTCATAAGCGGGCTCAGTATTATCGGCTTCACACGGCTCGTCATGTTTCTGAAAAGGGAGTATTTGTCATTTACCGAGTCGTACGCTTTGCATATTTTCTCCGCCGTTTCGTTTAAGGAATACGGCATGAGAGTTGCGCCGCTCTCGGCTCTGACAAAATCGTCGTCCTCAAGAAGGAGGTTTATCTCGTCCGTTATGCTGTCCATTGTGTACGCGAGCTCCTCTGCGGTAATGTCCGACGTGTCAAGAGACATTTTTTCGGCAAGCGGCGTCGAAAAATATCCGGGAGCGTACAAAAGGACAAACGAGCAGAACACGGCGCAGGCGACGGCAAGACAGCCCGCCGTCATTCTGACTGTATACACCGTGCCGCGCTTTGCCGCTCTTGACGAATAAATTATCACATAGACAAGAATAACGGGAGAGAAAAGGATAAGAAATTCAACTATAGAAAACGGAATAAGCCCTCCGAGCTTTGCGAAAACGAATCTGAAAACGAAAGAGATATTTCTGTTAAAGAACTCGGACGCGGCGCGATTTGTCCTGAAAAGGAGGTAGAGCGCGGCGCAAAAAAGGGTAAGCGCAAAGACTGACAGGGTCCATGTCGGAAAATATTTTCTGATTTTCCGAGTTTTTTGAGTCTTGGTTTTTTCGGTTATTTTATTGTTTTCTTCCATAACTCTCCTCCTTTCTTTTTTTATGTTCGCACAGACTTGTCCCAAAAGTTTTGGTCAAGCTTTTTTAAAAGCTTGCGGGGTCGAGGGGCAGAGCCCTCGTCGCGCTCCGCAGAGCGCGAAAGCTCCGATACGCGTTCTTTTTGCAAAGCTTTTTCCTCGGCTTTTGAGTCAAGAAAAAGCGTTGAGAGGTTCGCGCTGCATAAATTCTCTTGGCAGAACCCCACCGGCGCTTCGCGCCACCTCCCCTTTCAGGGGAGGCTCTGACCACTGACCACTGACCACTGACCACTTCGGAAACTAACTTCACCGACGCTTTTCTTTGAAGCCGTCGGCGCAAAGAAAAGCTGCAAAAGAAACGCCAAGCGTCGGGGCGCCGCCCCGAACCCTGCCACCTTTTGAAAAAGGTGAACCAAAACTTTTGTGTTGGGTCTGTGCCTCGTGATGAAGTGTGCGCGAAATCGCGTCCCTCAGTCGACGACCTCGATTGTCATACCGTCGCTTAACGCCTCGCTCGGTATGTAAAGCCTGTACGTGCCCATAAGCTCGGAATAAGCGCACCCCGTCTTATTCCCGTTTACAAGGTATTCCCTCTCCCCGCGGCTCTCGTTTCTGTACGCGAATTTTATCTCCTTGCCCTTTATCTTCATCGAAAGAGCGCAGGAGCTGCACGGCATGTACGACGGGGTCTGAATATAAAGCCCGTCAAGGTCGGGCTCAAGCCCTATCCCGAATCTTATAAGCTCCTTTATAAGCATAGTTCCGCTGCCTGTGTACCAGTCTCCCATTGAAACTCCGTCAATGCAGAGAGACTCGTTTTCACAGTACGAATTCGGCATTACAAAAGAGGTCATTGTGCAGTTTTCATGCGTTATCACAATCGACTTTTCCATCTCGCGCCACGCGCGGCGGCTCTCGCCCACCATAAACAGCGCCATAATGCCGAACATACTCGCGTGAACATAAGCGCAGCAGTTCTCATAAGTGCCCTCGGTTATTGTGGCAAGACGTCCTATATAAGGCCTGTCCTCAATGGAAAACGGGCGGCTGAAGGTTTTAAGCCCGTATTTTGAATCGACGGCGTCGGCGCAGTCAGTCACGCAGTCCTTCAGCGATATGTCCTTTTCCATAAGTCTCGATATCGCCCAGAATGAATTTGCGGTGAGGCTGTAGCGCTCCTTTTTGTCAAAATCGGAGAGAGAGCCGACCTTGTACGCCATTTTGTCGCCCCAGCCGTGTATTATCCTGTGATGCGAATTTTCGTCTGTATCGACCGCATACTTGAAAAGCCCGTCTTTAAGCTTTTCCCTGACGTCGGCGTACAAACCGAGCTTTTCGGTGAATTTGCCCGTGTGGCGTATAATATCGTCCATCTCGCCGAGGTTTTGATAGAATTGGAGCGAGGTCATTACAGAAACCCCGTCGCCGAATTCCTTTCCCTCGTCGCTCGTTCTTCCGAGCCCGTCAAGAGCGTCGTTCCAGTCTCCGTAAAGCGCCCTCATGCACCCTGTCTTTTCGTCCGTCTTTGAAATGAGAAAGTCCGTTATACGTATAAGGTGACAAAGAACGCTGTCGCGCTCGCCGCTTCGTCTGACAAGGCTCTCGCCCTCTCCATACAGCTCATAATAGCCGCACTCCTCGTCAAGAATCGAGAAATCGCCCGTATGACAAATATAAGTGTATATGGTGGAGATGACCCAAACGCCCTGGTCTATATACATTCTGAGGTCGAATTCGGGCACGTCGTTTTCCGCCTTCGGCATCGAGAACTGACGCGGCGCCCTGCCGTTTGACATTATATAGTTCATCGCGACGAGGATTTTTTCGCGGCTCCTTTCGGGGTCCCACATGAGAGAGCCCTCAAGCTGCTGGAACACGTCGCGGATACCTATGTGCGGCCCCGCGTAATTTTTCCCGAGAGCGCAGAAGGACACCTGCTTCTGCACGTTTCTTATAAATTTGTTAAAGACCTCGGGCACAACGCCGCCGCCCTTCCAGTCGTCAAATCTGACCTTCATGTTGTCAAACACCGACTTGTCCTCGTCCTCAAGAGCGTCCGTTTCCGCGTCAAAGCTCAACGCGTCAAAATCCGCGCCGACGACCTTCAGCGCGCCCTCCATGCCGTGGCAAACTGTGAGCTCCCAATCCGCGCGCACAGAGTCCCCGCCGTCAAGCTCAAAATGCATTATATCGGAGGAAACGGGCAAATCGGTGGTATTTGCGAAATTGACGTATTTGTCAAACGAGCCTGTTCTGAGGCTCTCCGCGTTAGCGAGCGTTCTTCCCTTGTACCCGAGAAAAACGCTTCTTCCGACCGTGGAATAACGCTTTTTCAAATTCCCCCTTGTCACCTTCGTGTTGACGACAAGGCAGTCCTCCGCGCCGTTGCGGCTCCAAAGAATATACGAGCCGTCGCAGCAGAGCTTTCCGAATTTGCTCATTCTCTCCCAAAATCCCTCGCTCTCCGTAAAGCGCAGCAGAGCCTCAATGAACGAGGCGACGTATATTTTCCTTGTGCCCTCGCTCTTGTTTTCGCACGTTACCGAAAAGCGAATGTTTTTATTCGGAGACACGCTCATTTTCACGGCGAACGTAAAATCGTCCGTATCCGTTATATAGTAAACGCACCTGAGCGAAAAAACAGTATAGCGCTTTATATCGCCGGGCTCGATAAGCTGACGCGCCGCGCCCGTTATTGATATCGGGAAAAAGCCGCCGTCCTTTTCAACGCCGCCGAAAAAAGCCACCACGGGGTCCTCGCCGTAATTTGACGAGCGAAAGACCGTAAACGTGCTGTCGCAGGCTGTGATATATCCGTTCTGATATGCCCAGACGACAAAGCCGTCGGCGTCGTAGGGGAACCTTGATTCGCCGTATTTTCTCGGCAGCGCGAGTATTCTCTCGTTTTCAAGATAAAAGGTATTCTGTGGGAGCGTCGCGTTTTTATCGGGCGACGACTCGAGCTTTTTTATTTCGCGAAGTATCTCGTTTACTCTTTTCTGCATGACTGTCCTTTTCCTTTTCTTACTTTTCTTACTTTTCTTGCTTTTCTTACTTTTCTTGCTTTTCTTGCTTTTCTTATTTTCTTACTTTCTTATCTTTTTATATCGCCATTATATCGCCGCGCGGGCGCAAAAACGAAATAATTGAAATCAGAGCTTTTTTACAATCTCCTCCGCCTTTTTCGCGCCGTCTCCGAGAACGCTTACTCCCATTGTCTCCATAAGGTGTTCGTTGAACTCCTCTGCCGTGTTGTAGCCCATTTTCTTCTGACGCATGTTCATCGCGGCAATCTCGATTATGACGGACAGATTTCGCCCGGGGCTTACCGGAATCAGAGTCGTCGGAATCTTCAGCCCCATAATGTCGGTGTATCTTTCCTCGATTCCGAGCCTGTCGTACATTTTTCCGTGCTCCCACGGCTCAAGCTCGATTATCATGTCTATCTTCTCCGTGTCCTTAACCGAGCCCATTCCGAAGAGCCGCCTCACGTCGACTATTCCGATACCGCGAAGCTCCATATAATGGCGTATGCTGTCGGGAGCAGAGCCGACAAGAGCCTTTGCAGAAACCTTTTTTATCTCGACCGCGTCGTCGGCAATAAGTCTGTGGCCGCGCTTTAAAAGCTCCACCGCCGTCTCGCTCTTTCCTATTCCGCTGTCGCCGATAATGAGTACTCCCTCGCCGTACACCTCAACCAGCACTCCGTGGCGCGTTATTCTCGGCGCGAGACTGAGATTCAAAAACGCTATCAGAGCGGCAAGGAAATCGGACGTCGACCAGTCTGTCGTGAGAAGCGGAACGGCGTACTTTTCGGCAAGCTGCACAGCGTAGTTGTGTACTCTGAGACTGTGGGTGTATATAACCGCCGCAGGGTGCTTTGAAAACAGCGTCTCGAGCTTTTCGTTTACGACGTCCTCGGGGTACTCCGCGAGGTACTCGCACTCGGTGTTTCCGATTATCTGTATCCTGTCGTTTTCAAAGCATATGTAAAAGCCGCACAGCGGGAGAGCGGGGCGGTTTATCTCCTTGCGCGTTATTTTTATTTCGGATAATTCCGATGGCGCGTAAACGACGTTCAGGCTCAGCTCGTTTACTATTTTTTCGAGAGTTACAAATAATTTTTCCATTTTCTTTTCTCCGTCCGATAAATAAATCTTTTTCGTACGATATTATTCCAAAACAGTATACCATGAAGAGCGGTTTATTTCAATCCTTTTCAATCTTTTTAAGTTTTTTTAACTCTTTTTAAGTCTTTTTTCAATCTGTTTAAGTAAATCTTTTCTTAATTCTTTTCTTAATTCTTTTCTTAATTCTTTTCTTAAATCCTTTTTAAACCCTCGGCGTTTTTCTCCTCATTAACAATATGTTAATTTTTATGTGTTACAATTTACAAAGTTAATTACAGCGCCAAATTGCGCAAATTTAAAAAATTCGAAAACCTTAAAACCCAAAAGGCGGTACGTACCTTTATGAGATTTATTTTTATAAGATTTATAAAAAGTCCGAAAAAATTTTTAAAGCTTATCTCGCTCTCCCTCGCGTCGCTGACAGTCTGCGCCGCGCTTTTTTCCTGCGGAAGTAATCCCGCCGAGAGAAAAAAAGGAGACGGCGACGCCGTAATGACAGTCGGAGAATACACCGTGCCGAGAGATTTGTACAATTATTTTGTAAGCGGCTACAGACGCCAGTACCTCGGCGGCGGGAAAACAGAAAACGAAGAGGACGAAAGGCTCCTCGGTGAAAAAATAGAGTCCGACGCCGAAAAATCCCTCTCCATGATATACGCCGTGTTTTCACTCGCCGCCGATTACGGAATATCGAGCGACAGCGACGAAATAAAGGACGCCGCGGAATCGGAAAAGGAGGCGTACATCGCCGAGAGCTTTAACGGTGACACCGACGCGTTTTATAAGGAGCTGTCGGAAAATTATATGACTGTCGACGTTTTCGACTCGCTTATGCTCCATCGGTCACTGCAAAACGCGCTCTACGAAAAGCTTATCGAAAGCGGCGAAATCGACTCTGACAAGGACTCGGTTCTCGAAAAATTAAAGAGCGCCGAGGCTGTGCGGGTAAAGCACGTACTGATAAAATACGACTCTTCCCTGTTCTCCTATCACGATATTCTGAGCCCGTCGGCTCCCGCGAAGACCGCCGCGCTCGAAAAGGCGAAGGAGGTCGTCAAAAAAGCCAAAGAGGGAGAGGATTTCGACTCTCTGATTTCCGAATACGGAGAGGACGTCATGATGTTCTCAAACCCCGACGGATACTATATTGTCAGGGGAAATCAGGAAACGGACTTTGAAAACGCATGCTTTTCCCTCGGTATCGGCGAGATTTCCGAGCCGATTCTTACGTCTGAGGGCGCAAGCGTTATAAAACGCCTCGAAATTGAGGACGAGTACCTTGAAAATAACCTCGACTCCATCGTCACGTCGTACACCGAGGGCAGATTCAATATACTGGTTGAAGAAAAAGCCGCGACTCTTACCGTCGAAAAAATCGCCGACTGACAAAAAAGCGAAAATGTAATTAAAAAATAAAAAACGCGGCGCAAAACCGCAAACCCTGCGCACCAACTTACCAAATAAAATGCTCCGTAAGCTTTTCGCCTGCGGAGCATTTTTTAAATCAATATATCCTGTACTCTGTTACCGCGCAGTCCTTCCAGCTTATATCTATCCGTTTTCCGCCGCGAAGAACCAAACCTCGCGCGTACCCGTCCTTCCACTCCTTGGGGAGCGCCGGCAGGAGCTTGACCCTGCCGTCGTGACTTTGTACAATCATCTCAGCAATCCCCGCCGTCACGCCGAAGTTTCCGTCAATCTGAAACGGAGGATGCGCGTCAAAAAGATTCGGATAACTGCCGCCGCCATTTGAATAGTTACATTCACCGTCCGTAACCGGCCTCAGCTGCCTATGTATAAGTCTGTAGGCGTTTTCACCGTTCCCGAGTCTCGCCCATGCGCAAACCTTCCACCCGAGACTCCATCCGGTGCCGTCAAAGCCGCGGCGCATCAGCGTGCGCTCGCATGCGGCCGCAAGCTCGGGGGTCGACTCGGGCGTTATCATTGAGGACGGGTAAAGCGCGTACATATGCGAAATATGACGGTGAGTGATATCCGTTTCCTCGTATTCACGACGCCATTCAAGCAGCTCTCCGTGTGAGCCTGTTTTGTATCCCGGCAGCTTTCCGACGGCAGCCGCCACCCTGCTCTCAAGCTCGGAGGTGATGCCGAGCTCATGATATGCGGATATGAGGTTTGTAAACAGCTCGCGTATTATCATTACGTCCATTGTCGGATTTATATCTATGTTTACGCATTCGCCGTTATACATAAAAGCGTTCTCGGGCGAAATTGACGGGGACGAGCAAAGCACCCCGTCGCTGTTTTCATACAAATAATTCAGATAAAATTCCGCGGCGGACTCCATAATCGGCAGCGCCCTTTCGCGCAGAAATTTTAAATCAAGCGTAAATAGGTAGTGCTCGTAAAGATGCCTGCAAAGCCATCCGGACGACATCGGCCAGATTGAAAAGCCCGTGCTGTCCGAATTTTCACGGTCGACAGGCGGCCCCACAGGCGCGGTATGCGCCCAGATATCGGTATTGTGATGAGAAACAAAGCCGTCGCAGCCGTAGCACGCCCTCGCGGTTATGCCTCCGTGCTTTGCGAGCGCGGCAATAAGCTCGAACAGCGGCTCGGCGCATTCGGAGAGACCGACGGTCTCGGCAGGCCAATAATTCATTTCGGTGTTGATATTTATTGTATAATTGGAGCTCCACGGGGCGCGAAGCTCATGGTTCCATATTCCCTGAAGATTCATCGCAGTACTTCCGGGGCGCGAAGCCGATATCATGAGATATCGTCCGAAATTGAAAAGCATAGCGCAGAGCTCGGGGTCTGACGCGCCGTCCTCGGCAAATTTTTCAAGACGTACATCGGTTGGCAATTCGCCGTTCTCGGAGCGCCCGAAATCTATTTCTACCCTGTCGTAAAGCGCGGCATAATCGGAAATATGCTCCGCCAAAACCTTATCGTAATCAGCTGAAACGGCGCGCGAGATATAATCTCGGCACCTCTGAGACTCATCGGCGCTCGGAATACGGTCGGGCGCAGCGAAGGACGTCGCAAGCGCCGCGTAATATACGATTTCCGACGCTCCGCTGACAGTTACAGAGCCGTCCCCGTACTCGACCTTGCCGTCGGACGCCGCCGTGACACGCGCCTCAAATTTCTCGGCAGGAGTGCTCTCCTTATCGCCGTAAACTGTATTCGGCATGCCGCATGGCAGATTATAATATGACGGCATATTTATCTCGGGAGCATATCCGCTCATTACAAGGCAGTCTCCGTCGCATCGCACCCCGAAACGGAGCTTACTGTCTATCGTCAGTACAGTACTTAGCTTCCCGTCGCCTTCGGCAGAATACTTTATCACCAAAAGCTGCGCGGGATGCGATACAAAGGCGGCCCGCCGATATCTTGTATCACCGACCGTAAATTCGACAGAGGCGACTGCCGTTTTGAGGTCGAGCTCACGGCGGTAATTTTCCACTCGGCCGCCTATTTCCTGCTTTATATGTATATCCCCAAACGGAAGATACGACTCCGTCCACTCGCCGAGCAGATACGTATTTATAAGGCGGCGCGCTTCAGCATATCTGTCCTGCTCGATAAGCGCTCTTATTTCGTTTATATGCTCGGCGCCTGCGGGACACTCCTTGTTTTTCGGATAGCCCGACCACAGCGTATCCTCATTGAGATAAATAAGCTCCTCCTCGGGATTGCCGAATATCATAGCCCCGACGCGCCCGTTGCCGAGCGGGAGCGCCGCCTCCATAATTTTTGCCGGTTCGGTATACCAAAGCTTGTCCTTCATATTCAAAACCTTTCATCAAAATAGTTTCGGCAGTTTTGTCACTTGAAAATCTGCGCGTCGCGGTATCAATTATACCTGCCATAAT
>CANRNZ010000085.1 GCA_947632135.1 uncultured Clostridia bacterium | reverse complement strand
GTCGAGGGGCAGAGCCCCCGTTTTTGGCGTTTCTTTTGAAGCTTTTCTTTGCGCCGATTGCGTCAAAGAAAAGCGTCAGAAAAGTTAGTTTCTGAAGTGGTCAGTGGTCAGTGGTCAGAGCCTCCCCTGAAAGGGGAGGTGGCGCGAAGCGCCGGTGGGGTCTGCCACGAGGGTTTATGCAGCGCGATGCGACAGACGCTTTTTCTTGACTCAGAAGCCGAGGAAAAAGCTTTGCAAAAAGAACGCGTATCGGAGCTTTCGCGCTCTGCGGAGCGCGACGAGGGCTCTGCGGAGCGCGACGAGGGCTCTGCCCCTCGACCCCGGCGCCTTTTTGAGCCACTCCCCGCAAAAGCAAAGCTTTTGTGGGGACCCCAAGGGCAGGGCGCGCGAAAACTTTCGTGTTGGGTCTGTGCCTCGCGGTGACATGTGCGCGAAAACTTTCGTGTTGGGTCTGTGCCTCGCGGTGACGTGTGCGCGAAAACTTTTGTGTCGGGTCTGTGCGAACAACGTGCGAATTTACTTTATCATCTCCGAGAGTATCTTCTCGGCGGACGCTAACGCTTCTCCGACCTTCGATACATCTCGCGCTCCGCTCATAGCGCTGTCGGGTCGCCCGCCGCCCTTTCCTCCGGCGACGGCGCTAACAGCCCCCGCAAGCCGCCCCGCGTGCGCTCCCGCTTTTACAGCCTCGCTTCCGCATACGACGACAAAATTCAGCTTTTCACCGTCGTGTATCGCAAGCACCGCCGCGACCGACGGCTCCGCGTCGCGCAGCTTGTCGGCAAGACTTCTCGCGCCGTCGGGCGTCGTCGCCCCGAGGTCGCATACCGCAAGTCGAACCTTTCCGAGGTCGACCGCCTTTGACAGTATCTCGTCGGCTCTGCCCGCGGCAAGCTTTGAGTTGAGTCTTTCTATCTCTTTTTTCTGCGAGGAGACCTCGCTCATGACCTGCGCGGCGCGCGAGGCGACGTCGGCGGCGCTCCCCGCCTTCAGCGCCTTCGCGGCGCTGTTTATAACGGATTCCTTTTCGCTGATATAGCCGAGTACCGAAAGCCCCGTAATTCCGACGATTCTTCTTACTCCCGAGGCGACTGAGGATTCGGACACTATCTTGAAAAGCCCCGCCTTCGCGGTGTTGTCAAGGTGAGTTCCGCCGCAAAGCTCCGTCGAAAACTCGCCCATTTTTACCATTCTTACGACCTTGCCGTATTTCTCCCCGAACAGAGCCATCGCGCCGCTCTTTTTCGCGCTCTCGATATCTGTCTCGACGGTCACAATTTCGTCCCCCGCAAGAATCTCGCGGTTCACGAGCTCCTCGACCTTGGATATTTCCTCTGCGGTCATTGCGGTAAAGTGCGTAAAGTCAAACCTGACCTCGCGCGCGTCGACGTATGAGCCCGCCTGTTCGACGTGGTTTCCGAGCACCTGTCTCAGCGCCGCCTGAAGCATGTGGCACGCGCTGTGGTTGCGCTTTATCGCGTTGCGGTTTTCTGCGTCAACGATGGCGCAAACCTTGTCTCCGACCTTTACCGTGCCGCTCTCGACGTCGCAGATGTGTATATAAACTCCGTCTTTTTTCTTTGTATCTGTCACTCTGAGGCGAGCGTTGTCGGATGTTATACAGCCGATATCTCCCACCTGTCCGCCGCCCTCTCCGTAGAAGGGCGTTCTGTCGAGGACTATTCTCACGCTTCCGCCCGACACCTCGCTCTTTGTTCCGTCCTCTGTGAGTATCGCGTCGACGGTGCAGCGGCTTTCTGTCTCGGTGTAACCGGTGAATTCGGTTGCCGAAAGGGAGGAGAGCTCGTCCGTTGTAAACCCGTCCCAGCCGCTTACGTTCTTTCTCGCGCTTCTTGCGCGCTCCTTTTGCTCTTTCATCAGCTCGTCAAAGCGCTTTTCGTCTATCGAAAGTCCTCTCTCCGCGGCGATTTCCCGCGTGAGGTCGACGGGGAAGCCGAACGTGTCGTACAGCTTGAAAGCGTCGTCGCCCGATATTGTTTTATTCCCTTCGCTTTCGGCACGCTCCGTAACCGAGCTGAGGATTGAGAGTCCCTGGTCGATTGTCATATCGAACTTTTCCTCTTCGAGGGAGAGAATCTTCTTTATATAGTCCTTCTTTCTTTCAAGCTCGGGGTACGCGCCCTTGTTTTCCTCTATTACGACGTCCGCGACCTTTGTCAAGAAGGAGGAATTTATTCCGAGGAGCTTGCCGTGGCGCGCGGCGCGGCGCGTGAGACGGCGCAGCACGTAGCCGCGTCCCTCGTTTGACGGGAGAACTCCGTCGGAGATAAGAAACACGGCGGCCCTCGTGTGATCCGTTATAACTCTTATCGAGACGTCCTTGTCCTTGTCCGAGTGGTACTCGACGCCCGAAATCTCGCAGACCTTCAGAAGTATTTTTCTTATCGTATCGACCTCGAACAGGTTATCTACCCCCTGCATTACGCAGGCGAGTCTTTCAAGTCCCATTCCGGTGTCGATGTTTTTCGATTCAAGCTCGGTGTAGTTCCCCTTGCCGTCGCTGTTGAACTGCGTGAACACGTTGTTCCACACCTCTATATACCTGTCGCAGTCGCACCCCGGAGCGCAGCTCGGAGAGCCGCAGCCGTACTTTTCGCCTCTGTCGAAGTATATTTCCGAGCACGGCCCGCACGGTCCGCTGCCATGCTCCCAGAAATTGTCTTTTCTCCCGAGCTTTATTATTCTGTCCGCGGGAACGCCGACCTTTTTATTCCATATTTCAAACGCCTCGTCGTCCTCCTCAAAAACGGAGGGGTAGAGAAGGCTCTCGGGTATTTCGAGGACCTCTGTCAGGTATTCCCATGCCCACGGAATCGCCTCGTTTTTGAAATAGTCGCCGAAGGAGAAGTTTCCGAGCATTTCGAAATACGTGCCGTGACGCGCGGTCTTTCCCACGTTGTCGATGTCGGGGGTCCTTATGCACTTCTGGCAGGTAGTCATTCTGCGGCGCGGCGGCTCCTCCTCTCCCGTAAAGTACTTTTTGAGAGGCGACATTCCCGCGTTTATGAGAAGAAGGGATTTGTCGGATTCGGGAATAAGCGAGTAGCTCTCGTGCCGAAGATGTCCTTTTGACTCAAAAAAGGACAGGTACGATTCTCTCAAATCATTGAGCGAGGTCCATTTCATTTGTTTTATATCTCCTTAACAGCAGTCTTTTTCGTTTCTTTAATTCTTTAAAAATTCTTTAAAAATTCTTTGAAAAATTCTTTAAAAAAATAATGTTTAACTGTTTTATATAATCTGAATTATAATTATATATTTTTCGGCGGATTTTGTCAATTCCAAGCGCGAATCTTATAATAAACTTATAATAAAATCCGATAAAGTCCGATAAAGTCAAATCGGAATACCGAAAAATCCGCAAAAAATCACTTCACAAAATATTCTTCCACCGTTTTGATTCCGCATTCGGCGCAAAGACTTCTTGCCGCGTCGAAATCGCTGTCGAGAGTTTCTTTTTTGTGAGAGTCGCTCGAAATTATGACGCGCCCGCCGCGTTTTGCAATCTCGCATAGGATTGCCCTTGACGGATACGGATTTTTTTTGTACCCGCGCGCTATCGGCCCTGTGTTTATTTCAAACAGCCTGTCTTCGGGAATCAGTCTGTCGAGAGCGTTTTTATACGCCCTTATGTATCGCGGGTCGTCCTCGTCAATAAGGCGTTTTCTCTCGTTGAACTTCGTGACAAGGTCAAAGTGACCTATTATATCGCAGTCGGTTTTTCTGACAACGTCTCCGACAGTTTCAAAATATCTTTCGCAAAGGGAGAGCGCGTCCCCGCCGAAAAGCCTGTCTATCCCGTCCTCGAGAATTTCGCTTTTCCAGTCCACAACAAGGTATTCGCCGTTTTTTTCGACGTAGTGTACCGAGCCTATGACATAGTCGAAGCGCCGGGTCGGCGTGTCGCTGTAGTAGTCCTTCTCTATGCCGCAGAATATTTTGATTTTGTCTCTGTATTTTTCGGCGAGCGCGCGGACTGTTTTTATGTACTCCTCCGTCGACTCCTCGGACATCGACGAATCGGGGTCGAAGGAGATATGGGAGTGCTCCGAAAAGCCTAACGCAGTAAGGCCTTTGTCAAGAGCCTCGAGAACGATTTCCTCGGGCGTGTTCGCCCCGTCGCAGAATGTTGTGTGCGTGTGGTAATTTACAAGTCCCATTTCGTATCCCGCTTTGTAATTCTTAAATTTTGCATGCCTTTTTACGGTTATTTTATCATTTGCGGTATTTTCAGTCAATAACTTTTACGCTTTTATTTTTGATTTAATTTTAAAAGTGATTTGAAGAAATAATTCGGAATAAAATAAATAATATAAAAAATATTAAAAGTCAAAAAGACACCGATAAGGAGTTGACACACGTGTAAATACGTGCTATAATAAAAATCGGAAAGCGAGGCGGGACATAAAATAAAATGAAACTGAGTGAATTGTTAAGGTGAGGAGAGTCGAACCGCATCGGTTTTCGCCGACGTCTTCGCGCTCATGCGGCGTCAAAGCCCTTGACAATACGATAGTATTCTCTGCGGGCTTTTCCTTGCCCGAGCACAAATCCGCTCGGTGAAAACTGCCTCGGCACTTCACGCGGAGATATTTTCGAGGGATTTTGCGTGCGGACGAGGAAGCCTTGCTGTCGCAAGGCGACGAGGACAATCGTGAAATCACCGAAAAGAGCCCGCGTGAGGCGGTGCGTTTCGGCTCTCCTCGCCTTAAAGTAATTTCAGAAGAATAAAATAATATTCATACAGCACGGAAAAAGGCACGATATTTATTACAGTCCGATAACGGGAAAGAAATTTCCCGTGCCCCGTCACGCAAAGGAAATAGCAATCGGAACGCTTACAAGCATAAAAAAGGACGCGGGGCTTAAATAAGCCGCCGTCATTTATATCATTCATATTGTTTTATTTGTTTTATTATTTTATTTATTTTTTTATAATAACCGTATTACGGAGGTTTTAAAAAATGGCAAAATATATTTATCCTGCGATATTTACAAAAGAAGAAAAATTTTATTCCGTTCGTTTTCCCGATTTCGAAAGCTGCTATACGCAGGGTGAAACAATAGAGGAAGCGTATGAAATGGCGTCCGACGTTCTGTGTCTGACACTGTACAATCTGGAGGAGGAGGGCAAAGAAATTCCGAGAGCCTCCGAGGTCGCAAAAATCAAAAGCTCGGAAAATGAATTTGTTTCGCTTATACCGTGCGATACAATCGAATACAGACAGTTTTACGACAGCAGGTCCGTAAAGAAGACGCTGACAATCCCGGCGTGGCTGAATACAATGTCGGAGCGCGAAGGGGTAAATTTTTCGGCAGTCCTGCAAAGAGCGCTGAAACGGGAGCTTCACATCACCGACCGCTGAGACGCAAAATACTAAGTCCGCACCAAAGAACGGGGGGCGGGCTTTTATTTTTAATTCGAGACAAAACGGGCGCGGCGCGATTTTTGATTTAGCCGATTTATTATTATTTATTTGGATTTATATTTTTTAACCCGACGGCAAAAAGTTGACAAAAAAATAATAAGGTTGTATAATATTATGAATTATTATGCGTTATTATATGTTATAATATTACAAAACAGGCAAAAATGAGGCAATTCCGAAAACGGCGGGGCAAAAATGGTCGATCTTTTAACACTTCAGAAAAAATTTATACTGTCGCACCTGAAAGAGGGCGACACAGCTGTCGATTTTACAATGGGAAACGGGCACGACACGGAGTTTTTGTCAAAGACAGTCGGCACGAGCGGAAAGGTTTTCGCATTTGACATACAGCCGAAGGCGCTTTGCAGTACAGCCGAGAATCTGAGGCGGGGAAAATGCCCCGAAAACTGGCGGCTTATTCTGGCCTCGCACCACAGGGCGGCGGAATTTGTAAAGGAGCCCGTCAAAGCGGGAATGTTCAATCTCGGCTATATGCCCGGCAGCGGGGACAAATCGCTCACCACAATGAGAAAGACGACCCTCCCCGCCGTTCAGAGCGCCGTCGGAATGCTTGCGGACGACGCGATACTTCTTGTCGCGGTGTACCCCGGGCACCCCGAGGGGGCGCTTGAGGGCTGCGAGCTTGAAAAGTACTTTTCCACACTGTCGAGATTCAAATACTGCGTCGCAAAATTCTGTATGCTGAACTCCCCGACGTCCCCTTATTTTATGATATGCGAGACAAAATAGGAGCGCGGTAAATATATAAAGGCTTAAAAATTTAAAAAGTTTAAAAACGAGAGCTTTGGGAAAGGAGGCGTTTTATGCCGAAAAGGTATGACGGATACGGTTTTGATGAGAACGGCAGCGTCGGGAGAAACGCCGCCTCAAGGATAAACAGTATAAACAATATAAACAGGGAAAGCGCCGACGTGCGGTACAACGGCGCGCCCCGCAGAAACGCCTCCTCCCAAGGCGGCGCATACTATCCGTCTTATACGCCGCCGAGAGGGGTGACGGCCCCCCCGCGAAATGGAGCAGTAATGCAAAGCGCCGAAAGGTCTTCTTCTCCGCGCGGCGGTGAAAGTCGGTATTCCGAGAGGGGCGGGAAAACGCGTTCGTACAATGAGTCCCCCCGCGAGGGCGCGGCGAGGCGCGGCGAGAGAGCGCCCGCGTTAGGCGAGGCGCGTCGGGGATATCGCGCAAACGGAGTCACCTATCTTAACGAGAGGCAGATGGCGCTTTACGAAAAAGCGTATTTTGAAAAATACGGACGCTCGCCGTATATAAAGGGCTCCGCCGACGGGGAGCGCAAGGTCGGCGCGGCGCAGGGCGTGCAGTACCGAACGGCGCAGAGCCGAAATCAGTATCGGGGCGCTCAAAATCAAAATACGGCGCCTCGGGCGGCTCGGTATCGGGACTCGCGGGCTCGGAATCAAAATCAAAATCAATATCAAAATCAAAGTCAATATCAATATCAATATCAAAATCAAAACCAAAGCGGTGCGTACCGCTCAGGCGTCGGCGCGGGATATGGCGCGCCTGTGCGCGACGACAGAAGAGAAGCATTTTTATACGAGGAGGAGTTAAGACGCCGCGAGGAGGAAAGGGCTGCCGCCGCCAAAAGGGCCGAGGCTCAGCGCATTGCGGCGCGGGAGGCAAGGCGGAACGCCGAGATTGCAAGAAGGCAAAACGCCGAGAGGAGACGCCTTTCGGAAATCGCGGAGCGCGACCGTGAGGGAATGCTCCGTTATGAGACCGAAAAGAGGCGGCTTGCTTTAAGGCGGCGCGAGGAGGCGGAAAGAAAACGACGTCTGGTTTTGATGCGCATGGAAAAGCGGCGCGCGAGGCGACGCAGGTGGCTCACGTTTAAAATGTACATGCGCGTGTTTTTCATAACTCTCGTCGCGGCGCTGTCGTCTGTGGGACTGATTTACTATTCATATTTCGTAAAGGACTCGTCGGACGTTTCGAGGGCTGTAAGATACAACTATTTCGACACGTCCTCGGTGAGGGTGCAAAAAAATACGGCGTACCGCGACGGCTCTCTCTGCGTCGACTTCACGGCGCTTGCCGACAGTCTCGGATTTTATACGGTCGGAAACGCGAACGGCCTGAAATACGTGATACCGCATGGCGAGTCAGCGTCCGAATACATAAAATTTACGCCCGACTCCCCGATTGCAGTCGTGAACGGAACGCCGCTCACGCTAAGCGCGCCCGCAAGCTACAGCGGGCAGTCCCTTTGGGTGTCCGCAGATATAATGGAGTGCTTTTCGTCGGGAATCGACTTCAAAGTCGTAAATTCGGGAAAGGTCGAGATAAGGCGGATAACAGTAAAGGACGAGGAGGGAAAGGACGTCCTCGGGGACGACGATAAGCCGATATATGAGGAAATAAAGCTGCGCTACGCTCCGATGACGGAGATGAGCGCAGAGGGGCTCGCAGGGCTGTTTGACGTCGGCTCGTCGCTGTCTGTCGGAAACGGCTCCGACGTGGAATTTATGTCCGACCTTTCCGCTTATGAGGAATACATGGACCCGTCCGACAGCTCCGATTTTCTCATGCTCGTAAACAAGAACAACAAAGCGGACGAGTCATACGAGCCGAGCGACCTTGTCGACATAACGGATGCCGACGGGAAGGCTGGAGACGGGAAAATGCGGCTTTATGCCGCGAAGGCTCTTGAGGCGATGCTGATCGAGATGCGCGCCGCGGGATATGACGACGTCACGGTGCTTGACGCGTACCGCTCGTACGGGGCGCAAAAGGAGATGTTTGACTCCTACGTAAAGAGCGAGATGGCAAACCGCGGCTGCACGGAGGACGAGGCAAGAGACGCCGTTCTCGGGTACTTTGCCGAGGCGGGTACGGACGAGCACCAGACGGGGCTTGCGATCGACATAAGCAGCACGCCCGCAAAGAGCGTCGATTTTGCAAAGGAGAAATCGTACTTGTGGCTGAAGGACAACTCGTGGAAATTCGGATATATACTCCGATATCCCGAGGACAAAACGGAGGTCACGGGCAGGTCGTTTGAGCCGTGGCACTACAGGTATGTCGGGAGGTATGCCGCGGAGAAGATGCACGGCTACGGGCAGTGTCTTGAGGAATATCTCACGTCGGGAGGGTGATTTTCAAGTTTGTGCGGACTTCATCACGAGGCACAGACCCATTACAAAAGTTTTGGTCAAGCTTGCTCTTGGGGTCCCCACAAAAGCTTTGCTTTTGTGGGGAGTGGCTCCAAAGCTTGCGGGGTTCGGGGCGGCGCCCCGACGATTGGCGTTTCTTTTGAAGCTTTTCTCCCGGCCGATTGCGTCAAAGAAAAGCGTCATACAAGTTAGTTTCTGCAAAAAAATCGGGGGCTGTTCAGCCCCCGAAATTTTTAAGTGAATTTTTAAGTGCCCCGCGATTTTCCTTTGCGCAAACCGCCGGACGCTTTTTCTTGACTCAAAAGCGCAAGAAAAAGCTTTGCAAAAAGAACGCGTATCGGAGCTTTCGCG
>CANRNZ010000084.1 GCA_947632135.1 uncultured Clostridia bacterium | reverse complement strand
AACAGCTTCGTCAATCCGCTTATTTTCGTTTCCATGTCCTCATTATACCACATTTTTACGATTTTGGAAGTAGAACCAATAAAAATAATGCCCCGAAACTGCCGAAATTCGGCATACTGTACAATCGCGCGCGGTCATTTTACCACGTTCTCACAAAAAGACAAAACATTTCCCGTATTTTCCCATATTTTCATATGCGAAAAAAACGGGACTGCCTTTTACGGCAATCCCGAATGTCATAATATCATAATATCATATAAGAGTTTTTGTAAAAGCCTTCGTTTACGCCCAGCTCATTGTTCCGGGCTTCGGCTCCTTCATCATAACGTCAAGCAGGAAATCGCACGCTTTTTTAAGTCCCTCGTCAACCGTCATAAGGCTGTCCTCATGCTCGATTGAAAGGACTCTGTCGTAGCCGACAAAACGAAGCTGGGAAACGAATTCCTTCCACCAGTCCGCCCCGTGTCCGTATCCGACGCTTCTGAACACCCAGGCGCGGTCCTTCTCTTTGGAGTAATGCTTCGTGTCGAGATTTCCTATCGCGGGGGAGTTTATCGGGTCGATCTTCGTATCCTTCGCGTGGACGTGGTATATCGCGTCGCCGAGGTAGCGAATCATCGCCGCCGGCTCGCAGCCCTGCCATATAAGGTGAGACGGGTCGAGATTTGCGCCGATAACGGTGCCGCACTCTTTTCTCAGTCTCATAAGGGTCTCGGGGTTGTACACGCAGAAGCCGGGGTGCATCTCAAAGGCGAGACGCGGAACGTGGTGCTCTTCGGCAAACTTTGCCATTTCCTTCCAATAAGGAATCAGAACCTCGTTCCACTGATACTCAAGGACCTCCGAGAACTCCGTGGGCCATGCGCACGTAGCCCAGTTCGGCATTTTGTCGCCGGGAGCGCCGCCGGGGCAGCCGGAGAATACGACCACGGTGTCCACGCCGACCTTTTCGGCCATGAGAATGGCGTCTCTGAGATCGGAGTCATAGACCTTCGCTATCGCGGGATTCGGATGGATAGGGTTGCCGTGGCAGGCGAAAGCGGCAAGCTTGATATTGTACTTGTCGAAGGTGTCCGTAAATTCCTTGCACTTTGCGTCGTCATTCAGGAGCACCTGCGGGTTACAGTGAGCTTTTCCGGGGTATCCGCCGCAGCCAATCTCGGCAGCCTCAACGCCGAGCGCGGAGAGCTTCGCGAGAGTCTCGTCAAGGCTCAGTCCGCCATAGAGGTTTGTAAGTACGCTGAGTTTCATTTTCTTCCTCCTTAGTCATTTCTTAGTCGTTTTCCGTTTATTTATTTTGACTTAAAATTACAGGCCATATTTGTATTTGTCGGCGCGGCGTAAAAGGCGCAGCGCCGATGTTTTCGAAAATTCTCGAAAATTCTCGAAAATTTTTCAAAATTTTTCAAAATTTTTCAAAAAATCTCGAAAAATACGAAAAAATTCGGAAAATACGAAAATATTTTCTGTCTTGCTTATTTCCCTTTGAGTCTCCATCTTGTGGAGAGAACCGAGCAGTGCCAGTCCTTTTCCGCCGACATATAGTATACAGTAAGTATCGAGCCGTCGGAAAGCTCGACCGACGCGGGATATCCGTGGTCGCCGGAGTTGAACTCGCTCTTCAAATCGTAATCCTCAGTCCACGTCTCGCCGTTATCGTAGCTGACGCAGGCTCTCTCGCCTCTGTCCTTTTCACTGCGGCGGCGGCTGTAGCTGCATATTACGGCTCCCGAGGAGTGTACCATAAGGTGCGGCGGCGCGCCGTCCACCTCGATACATTTCGGCACCGACCAGGTCTTGCCCTTGTCGTCGGAATACGTTGTATATACCGTGAAGTCCGGCTGAGTTTTTCTCTCGTGAATACGGATTGCGCCGAGAAGTCTGCCGTTCGGCAGCTCCACCATGTGGGGCTCGTGCATGTTGTCGACGATTATGTCCTCGCCGACGGGCACCTCGCCGATGCGCTCCCATGTGTATCCGCCGTCATGGCTCGAGTAGACGCAGATGGGGTTCGGCGCAAGGTAGTCGGGCGACATGTATTTTCCCATGTAAACGAGCGTTCCGTCCTTCAGAGTAACGGGACCGTGAGGGGACGTCACGGGAACCCTCACCGGGTCGGACCATGTTACGCCGTAGTCGTCGGACATCTTTACAAACGAGCCGTCCTTAATTTCTTCCTCCGGCAAAAAGCTCCAGCTTTCGCCGATACCCTTGCATACGCTCTTTTCCGCGTCTCCGACCCAGTCGTAGGTCTGAATTGCGGCGCAGTTGTCGGGATAGCGGAGGCTGAACCATGACATTATCATGTGTCCCTTGCCCCATGCCCAGATTCCGGTGTCGCGGTCGTCAAGATACGAGTCGTTGACGACTATCGGAGGGGTCCATGTTTTTCCCTCGTTAAAGCTTACATACATGCAGTTCTTTCCGCTCGGGTCGACGTGCTGTATACGCATACCGGACGCCGTGGCGTAAAGTACTCCTCTCTCATCCTTGCAGACGCTCGGCCAGCCGTGATATTTAAATATCGTGCCGTCGACTCTGTTTACGATACCGTGTTCAACTTCGGGCTTTATTTCCACCATTGTAAAAGCTCTCCTTGAATTTCCTTGTTTTCTTGTTTTGATTTTTGCCCGAAAATCAAAGACCGATGACTCGGGACTTCAATTTTCAAGCCGTCTTTTACAGTCTTTTACTTTAAAGTCCTACGGTTGAATTTTTACGCCCCGAAAACATAAAAGTACAATCCGAAAGCGCAAATCTTCAAACCCACAGTATTTTATCACAGCATTTTCCGTTTGTAAACCTTGTTTCGGAAAAAACATCCTTTAATTTTCAAAATAATTTTTAAAATATTTTTTAACTCGTTTTGAAACTGTTTCTTAAAAAGCGATATCTGTCGGTAAAGCGAAAAATCGGTCGGTCAATCAGTCGATATGAAGCGTTTCGGCGCCCGAGAGAAGCTCAAGCATCGAGCTCTCCACAGCCTCGGCATATTCACCGAGACGGTACGTCGCCTCGGCAAACGATATGTATCTCTTCTCGTCCGTCCCGTGTAAATCGCTCCCCACGGCGACAACCTTTCCCGATTCGAGCCACCTTTTGGCGCGGCTTTTTTTCATTCCGAAAAACGCGCCGGGGTTCAGCTGCGCCTTCAGCGGAAGCTCAAGAAGACGCTCGACCTCTCTTTGCGGATATCTGTCGATATGCGCTGCGACTACCCGTATCCCGCTTGACACGAGAGCGTCTACAGTCTCAAGAAGGCGCTGCGACCATGCGGTGAGCGGCATTTCGAGAAGCATGCAGTTCGTTCCGACGATTGTCAGCTTTTCGAGCCCCTCCATCGCCTCCATTCCCTCGCACACGAGCACCTCCGCGCCGAGACATATTTCGGGATGACCGCCTGTCAGCTTCTCCTTTAAATCGCTCACGCACTTCTCGCGGCGTCGGAGAAAAACGTCGACATTGTCTCTCATCGGGTAGAAGTGCGGCGTCGCAACGGCGCGCTTTATCCCGTACTTCGCCATTATCTCAAGCTGGCGTATGCTTGTTGAAACGCTGCTTGAGCCGTGGTCGGCTCCGGGCAGTATATGAGAATGAAAGTCTGTCGTAACGTTAGTGTTCATCGGTCAACCTTCTTTCTTAATTTACATTTGCCGAAATTTCAGAGCCTGAGGCATGAGTAAGGTCGGTACGCTTTTCCCGCGTCATGTCGGGCGGCGCCGCCGATTATTGCCTGTTATAACCGATTAAAGATAGCGCCTTACTATTTCCTCCATCTCGGGCATTTTTTTATCCATATCGCGTATCAGCTTGAGCTGATTTTTCGCTCTGTCAAGATTGTGCGTCGGATAGTGAATCTTGAAATATGTGTCCCCGTTCAGATAGTCGCCGAGGAATCTCACCGCGGTCTCATACGTCATGAGGTACGCGCCCATCGGGAGCCCGAGCACCTCGGCGTCCGTCATCGTCGGACGCAGCTCCTCCAAAAAGCCCTTTGTGAATATCTCGAACATCTCAAGATCCATCTCGACCTTATCGAGGTCGGTCTCGTCCTCTCTCGCCGTCGACGCGCCGAACCTTATCGAGTCGCCGAAATCGTAAAGCACGCTCCCCGGCATCACGGTGTCAAGGTCTATGACGCAGACTCCGTCGCCTGTCTTTTCGTCAAGCAGGACGTTGTTCAGCTTTGTGTCGTTATGAGTGACACAGATTCTTATGTCCCCTCTTTTTATTCCGTCAAGTATATAGGAGCACTTGTCCTCCTTCGACAGCGCGAAATCAATAAGCTCGCGCGCCTCCTTTGCGCGTCCGAGCCTGTCCTCTTCGACCGCTCTTTTGAAGTCGTTGTAGCGGCTTTTTGAGTTGTGGAAATTCGGGATTGTCTCGTGGAGAGTCTCGGCAGGATAGTCGGCAAGCTGCGTGAAGAAGTGGCCGAAGGCGAGCGCCGACTTGTAAAAGGAATTTTTGTCAGCCTCGTTAAGGGAAACAACGTGGTCTATCGCGAGATAAGCTCTCCAATAACCGCCCTCTTCGTCTATATAATACTTTCCGCCGTCCTTTGTGAAAATTATCTTTCTCACGTCGCGCTCGGGATTGCCGCCCGCGGCGATGACCTTTTTCTTCACATGCTCGCAGACTCCGTAAATGTTTTCCATGAGCTGTTCGGGGTTTTTGAATATATTCGTGTTCACCCTCTGAACTATGTATTCGGGACGACCCTCTCCGCACTGAACGAAAAACGTATCGTTTATGTGCCCAGCGTTGCAGCGGTAAAAGGATACAGGCTCTCCGTCAAAATCAAACGCGGCGGACGCCGTCATTACGTATTTTTCAGCCTCTGACATTTTTTCCTCCGGGATAAAATCAAAATCGGGATAAAATAATAAATAAAATTCCAAAAAACCTCCGCGCCGCATAAGCGTCTCGGCGCCGCGCGCGAAAATGTTTTTACAGATTGATTTTACTACACATCTCGCAGAATGTCAAGAAAAAGAGCCAAATCGACATATAATATCCATATAAAAAGATGAAGAGAAGATGAAGAAAAGCGAGCGCCGTCGAGCATGGCGCGCAAAATAAAAGACAGCGCTCCGCGGAGCGCTGCGCTTTTTTTCCTTGTTTATCTTGTTTATTAAGTTTATTAAATTATTTAATTACTCGTTTCGAATTATCAAAGCCCGAGGGCGGTTTTTGTCTATTTATTTTTTATTTTATTTTACTCCGAGATGAGGAAAGCGTATTTTCATGAAATCGTCGTTGCAGAACCTGTCGAGCATTCGGGCTATCCAAAGTGTCCCCTCCCTGCCGGCGCTGCGCTCCGCGTACCGAAAGATTGCGCCGACAGTTATAAGAAGGTCAACGGCGCACAATATCGCGGCAAGGACTGCGAGCTTTGTCATAAGCTCCGACGGGAGACGCTCCAGAAAACGGTCAAGAGGGCGCAGAATAAGAAACACCATGACGACGCAGAGCAGACCCCAGAACGCCATATATACAAGGGTCGTCCTGCCGTTTATGTTCAAAAGCCTCCCCTCGTAGTCCCACGAACGGGTCCCGAGGAGCTTTTCCTCGAGGAAATTTATTATATATTCAACCGCGCCGCCTCCGAGGGCGCCCGTGAGCCATACCCTGCGCGCGTCGGACTGATTTTGCAGGCAAAGCGTGATGATTACCGCTCCGAAGCCGTAGACAAAATTGAATGGGGTAAACAGACTGCCGTTGCAGTATACAAAGCCGTTGCCGCGGCAAAAATTCAAAAGAGTCTCCCACGCCGTGCCGGCAAAGCCGCCGAGCAGATATATGCACATGACCTTGTAAAAGGCAAGCCGTGTTTTTTCTTTTCGGGTCGCCGTTCCCGTAATATTTTCCGCGCCGCATCCCGCATTGTCGCATAGGGAGTCCGAAAGCATGCCGTGTCGGCGCGCCGATTTTTTCTCCGAACCCATAAAAGACCTCGCGCTTTCGTTCGTTTGTTATTTCATATTATTTCATATTATTTTATATTATTTTATTATTTTATTATTTTGCCGTTTCAGTCTGTTTGCTCGGCTTGGTTTTGTTAAAATTGCTCTCGATAAGACCGCAGATATTTGCCGACGCAAGCGGCGGGATACTTCGAAGCTGATTTTGACGCTGCGCCTCGCGCTCCCCGCCGAAAAGAAGCCTGTCGCAGGCGTCGGTGAGCTGAGTTTTAAAATCGTACACAGCAAGGCTCATGCCGCGCCGCTCGAAAAAGCGCATATTGTCCGTCTCGCACCCGGGAATCGGCGTGACGTGAATCAGCGGAGCGCCCGCCACCGCCGCCTCGGTCGAGGAAAGCCCGCCGGGCTTCGATACGAACAAATCGCACGCCTTTATATAATCCGCCATTTTATCCGTAAACGCCAAAACGGTGCATTCGTCCGCGTATTTTTCAATCATCGAGCGGTACAGCTCGGCGTGACTTCCGCAGACTACGATAAGCTCGGCGGTTTTTCTGTCGTAATATTCGACAAGTGTCGATACAATCTTCTGTATCTGCCCCGCGCCGATACTTCCGCCGGCAAGCAGAATATATGTTTTATCTTGCTCCAGACCAAGCCTTTTCCTTACGGCGCTTTTTTCTTCTTTAAGATAAAACTCTTTTTTAACGGGTATGCCGAGAGGATAAATTTTCCCTTCCGGGACGCCGCGCTTTATATACTCCCCTCTCAGCTCCTCCGAGGGAATTATATAGTAATCGCAGTCTGTCTCCTCGGTAAACGGTATGCAGGTGTAATCGGTCGCGATAAAATAAGACGTCGGCACCTTTTTACCCTTGCGCTTCATTCCGGTTATGATTTCCGCAGGATACAAATGGGTCATAACAATCGCGTCGAAATGATTTTCACCGAGATACTTTTCCACCTCGTCCGCCATCAGCTTATTCAAATGGTAAACGGGAGAGGAAACAGGCAGGTGACGGTATGCGTCCCCGAGGCGGTAAATTCCCCCGAACAGGGCGGGCGCCTTCTGCGCCAAGGAAGTGTAAGCTTTATCAATCATCGCCGCGGTGCGCTCACCCTTCAGCAGATAAGGATTCAGTGTTTTTGCGGTATGTCCGCGTGATAGCATTTCCTGTTCTATGGCGGTGCACGCCGAGTTGTGCCCGCCGCCGGTCCCGCATGATAAAATCAGCGTGTCCATAACTGTCCCTTTCCGTTTTTGTGTTTCTTATTTTTCTCTTTTTTAATTTATTCGGTAATCTTCTCTCTTAAATTAAATAATCTATTTAAATATAAAAATCTCTTTTGAGTTTTCCATCGGCGCCGCTCTGCCCGCCAAAGACGGGAAATTTAAAAAATCACACAGAGCCGCCCTTTGCGCCCTTCGCATTTAAACCGTCCTTTTTACTTTTTTTCCTTTCGCACACTTTGCGGTATACGATAAGCCCCGCGATGCTGACGGCGAGGGTCGCCGCGAAAACGACCGCCGCCGTGGCGTAGTTTTTGCTTCCGAGCGCGCTCCCGCCGACTGTCGACGTCACGATAGACGGCAGTCTGCCGACAGAGCATATCACCATCCACTCGACGATACCGATATCGGTGAGCCCCGCAAAGTAGCAAAGCAAATCCTTCGGCGTACCGGGGAGAGCGAAAAACGCGAACATCAGCGCGTCTCTCTTTTTCGAATCCTTCAGAAATTTCAGAGAGTTTATTTTTTCAAGGGAAAAGAAAACCTCGACAAATTTCGAGCCGAGCATTCTCACAAGCCCGAAAACGAACATACTGCCGATAAAGGAGCCGATAAAGCAGAGGACTGCCCCCCACACGGCGCCGAACGCGTAACCGCCGACGATTTCAAACGGCTCTCCGGGAATCAGAGCGACGAACACCTGAAACGCCATCATGCCGACATAAACCGCCTTGCCCCAAATGCCGTGCGCGTCCACCCATGCGCGGAACAGCTCGGGCTCCGACACAAACCTTACGGCGGGGCGTCCTATGAAATAACCAACGACGAGCATAAAAACGATAAACAGCAGAAAAGCGCACGCCGCCGCAGGCTTTCTGTGCTTTTCCGTAAAACGCACCTTCCCGCCGACGCTTTCCCCGTCCGCGCCGATTTTTTCGACTGTATCGTTTTCTTCGGGTTTTTCGACTTTTTCGGTTTTTTCGGCTGTATCGACCTTTTTTTCCGTTTTTTTATCAGTCATATATTATTACCGTACTTTCATACGCGAATATATAAAGATATAAAATATATAGAATGTATAAGAAGACTACGAAATTTTATATCGCCGCAAGCGGTGATTAAGCTATCAATCAAGCATTCAAGTTTTTGCCGCCTGCGGTATTTCGGCTTACTGCTGATTGATGTCGCTCTTTTTCGGCATAATGACAGCCGCGATGATATACGCGATTATACCGCCGCCGGCGAGCAAGCAGAAAAACACCCACAGAAGACGCACGACAGTGGGGTCTATTGCGAAATACTCGGCAATGCCGCCGCATACTCCCGCAATCATTTTTCCCTCTTCGACTCTGTATAGCTTTTTCATAATTACTATACCCCCTGAAAAATTTTTGATGTTTTCGATATTTTTAGATGTTTTTCGATTTTTAATTTTTCGAATATTAAAAACGCCCCGATATTCAAATTATATTAAACATAAATCAAACGGTTCGGGATTTTGTTTTTCGCGAATCATAATTTAAAAACATATTTTTATTTGCAGCGCCGTAATTTTATTTTACACTTTATTTTACAATATAAAACAAAAACGGTCAATAATTATGGAATAAAAATACAAAAATAATAATTAAGATTTTTTTAAAATTCGCAAAATGCTCGCACAATGTTCGCACAAACTCATTTCGAATGTTTTCGCCCGCCTTGTTCGCACTGACCAAGCACAGAAGTTTTCGCCCGCCTTTTTCAAAGTTCGCACTTACCCAACACAAAAGTTTTCGCGCGCCTTTTTCAAAAGGCGCCGGGGTCGAGGGGCAGAGCCCTCGTCGCGCTCCGCAG
>CANRNZ010000083.1 GCA_947632135.1 uncultured Clostridia bacterium | reverse complement strand
ATGGCATACAAGTCTGATATTGAAATAGCGCAGGAGTGCGAAATGCTGCCCATAACAAAGGTGGCAGAGGCGGCGCATGTCGACGAGAGGTACATAGAGCAGTACGGAAAATACAAGGCGAAGGTCGATTTGTCCCTCCTTGACGAGACAGACAGAAAGGACGGCAAGCTGATTCTTGTGACGGCGATAACGCCGACTCCCGCCGGCGAGGGAAAAACGACGACGACGATAGGTCTTGCCGACGGGCTGAGAAGAATAGGCAAGGACGTCACCGTCGCGCTGAGGGAGCCGTCGCTCGGCCCCGTGTTCGGCGTGAAGGGGGGAGCCGCCGGCGGCGGATACGCGCAGGTGGTACCGATGGAGGACATAAATCTCCACTTTACGGGGGATTTCCACGCAATCGGCGCGGCGAACAATCTTCTTGCCGCGATGCTCGACAACCACATTCAGCAGGGCAACGCCCTCGGTATCGACGTCAGAAAAATAACGTGGAAGAGATGCGTCGACATGAACGACCGTCAGCTCAGATTCATAGTTGACGGCATGGGCGGAAAGGCGAACGGGGTTCCGCGCGAGGACGGCTTTGACATAACGGTCGCAAGCGAGATAATGGCCGTGCTCTGCCTGTCAAGCTCGATAAGCGATTTGAAGGAGAGGCTCTCGAGGATTATCGTCGGATACACATACGACGACAGACCCGTGACGGCCGCCGACCTCAAGGCGGCGGGAGCGATGACCGCCCTTTTGAAGGACGCCATAAAGCCGAACCTTGTGCAGACTCTCGAGGGCACGCCCGCATTCGTTCACGGCGGGCCGTTTGCAAATATCGCTCACGGCTGCAACTCGGTCATGGCGACGAGACTCGCTCTTAAAATGGGAGACTATACAGTCACCGAGGCGGGGTTCGGCGCCGACCTCGGAGCCGAGAAGTTTCTCGATATCAAGTGCCGCATGGCGGGACTCACTCCCGACGCGGTTGTAATCGTCGCGACGGTGAGAGCGCTCAAAATGCACGGCGGACTTGCCAAAAACGAGCTTGCCTCGGAGAATACGGAGGCTCTCGAAAAGGGTATACCGAATCTTCTTCGTCATGTGTCTAATATTAAAAACGTGTACAAGCTGCCTTGCGTCGTCGCGGTGAACAGGTTCCCGACGGACACCGACAGGGAAATCGAGTTTATTATAGACAAATGCCGCGCACTCGGCGTAAACACCGTTCTCTCGACCGTATGGGCAGAGGGAGGAAAGGGCGGAGAGGCGCTTGCGCGCGAGGTCGTCCGTCTTTGCGACGAGGAAAAAGGCGACTTTACGTTCTCATACGAACTTGACGGGACGATAGAGGAAAAAATCGAGAGCGTCGTAAAGAAAATTTACGGAGGCAGCGGGATAAACGTCACGCCCGCCGCAAAGGCTCAGATATCAAGGCTCGAATCTCTCGGGTACGGCGGGCTGCCTGTCTGCATTGCGAAAACGCAGTACAGCTTCTCGGACGACCCGACAAAGCTCGGCGCGCCCGAGGGCTTTACGGTAACTGTTAAAAACGTCAAGGTTTCCGCGGGGGCGGGATTTGTTGTCGTTCTGACGGGGGATATCCTTACGATGCCGGGGCTCCCGAAGAGCCCCGCCGCCGAGAGAATAGACGTCGACGCAAGCGGCAAAATAACGGGACTGTTTTAACTTTGTATAAAAAATAAAAATAAAAAAGGGGCTTTTGCAGCCCCTCTCCCCGCTGTTATTCGGCGGGGATTTTTTTGAAATTGCTCGAAATTTCTCGAAACAGCTCGATTCGGCTCGATTCGACCCGATTCTGCTTCAGTCCTCGAACATTGCGAGGATTTCCTCTTTGTCCGACAGACCGACAAGACGGCGCGCCGCTTTTTTATCCTTAAAATATATAAGGGTCGGGATTGCGAGAGCTTTAAATTCAATCGCAAGCTCGGTCTCGGCGTCGACGTTGACCTTTCCGACTTTTATTTTTCCGTCATACTCCTTCGCTATCTCGCTCAGAATCGGCGAGAGCCTTTGACAGGGGCCGCACCAGTCGGCGTAAAAATCGACGAGCACCGGTATCTCTGAGTTCATTACTTCCTTTTCAAAGTTTTCCTTTGTAATTTTTATTTCCATTTTTTGTTTTCTCCTTTTTCTCTTTTCGAAGTTTATATTTAATATGAATATAGTATCCTCCGCGCCGACGCGGATATTCTTTATATTGCTTATATTTAATATGTAGAAATTTTAATGTGCGCAAAACAGCGCGAAGAAAACAGGAAACGCAAACAGGCGGTAAACGGGTAAGAAATTTAAAAAACGGGGGTTACTTTTCGCTCTCCACAAAATATGTCGCCTCGGAGTCGGCGGTCGAGAGGGCGAAGGCGAGAGGGTACATTTCAAAAGCGCGCCCGATGTTTCTCTGGTCCTCCGTTCCCGAAAAGCCCATGTGATATCTTATCGCAAACGCCTCCTCGCGGGTCAGCTTCATGTATCCCGATATTATGTACACGGATTTTTCTCCGTGCCCGTAAGGCATTCTGTCGTCAAATTCGAAGGTCGGAACCTTCTGCCAGACGCCGAACTCGTCCTTTACGTTGCGGAAACCCGGCTTGTATACGTTTATTTTGCAAAGGTCGTGAAGGAGGGAAACGATGGCGACTGATTCCTCGCTGTAATTCATCTTGTACTCGTCGGTAACTCTCTTTCGCGAGAGGTAATCGCAAAGGCAGTCGTAAACGTTCAGGCTGTGCTCCACAAGGCCGCCCTCCTTCGCATTGTGGAAGCGCGCGCTTGCGGGAGCGACGAAGAAGTCGCTCGATTTGGAAGTTAAAAAATCGAGAAGAGCGTCCGCGCCCTCTCTTTTTATTTTGTCGTTGTAAATTTGCAAAAATCTCTCCCGGCATTTTTTTGCATCGGTGTTTTCCGTTATATTCATTTGAGTCTTTACCTCCCCGATTGGAAATTGTTTTGTATATATATTTTACCATGAAAAAAAGCGCGTGTCAAAAAAATTTACGCGCGAAAAAAATTTGTAAAAGCGTTTGTAAGATAAAGGAGTGCACGCACTGTGTTCGCACGGACTTGTTTGGGAAGTTTTCGCCCGCTTTTTTTCAAAGTCCGCACGAACTTGTTCTGGAAGTTTTGCTCAAGCTTTTTCAAAAGCTTGCGGGGTTCGGGGCGGCGCCCCGACGATTGGCGTTTCTTTTGAAGCTTTTCTTTGCGCCGATTGCGTCAAAGAAAAGCGTCGGTGAAGTTAGTTTCCGTTAGAATTTTTTTGCAAACTGCCTGTTTTGTGCCCAGCCCCTTTATGCAGTGCGATGCGACAGACGCTTTTTCTTGACTCAGAAGCGCAAGAAAAAGCTTTGCAAAAAGAACGCGTGAAATCGGGGCGCCGCCCCGAACCCCGCCACCTTTTGAAAAAGGTGGACCAAAACTTTCGTAGTGTGTTTGTGCCTCGCGTTGACGTGCGCGCGAAAACTTTCGCAGTGTGTTTGTGCTTCGCGGCGATGTTCTCCTTGTTAACTCGGCACTTTTATGCTAAAATATATTATAAAATCCTTGTAAAACGGTGGCGCTATGACTGATACTCAGTACTTCGAACTTTACAATATCCTCTCCTCGGGTATCGCCGAAAACGGTACGCTTGACGGCGACGCCTTCCTTGCCATATTCGAGGGGAAAATAAAACCTATAATACATAACGCCTTTTCGGGCGCCGCGTCGTTATTTCCGTCAGTCGATATGGACGATATGTATCAGGACATTTTTGTCCTTTTGTGGAAAAAGAGCGTGCCGTGCTATTTTCTCAGCGACAAATACGAAAAGGACGCCGTGTGGTTCCTCGCGTGGTGCAAGGTGGTTTGCAACAACTATGTGACAAGCACGCTGAGAAAGGAGTTTTTGAGGAACACCGAAACGCTCGACGACCCCGAGTACCCAATCATAACGGGAGAAAACGAAAAAGGGTACGAGGGCATGATTCACAGAGAGGCGCTGACGAGTGTGTGGCGGTATGCCGCTCTGCTTCCCGTAAAGGTGGAAATGAAGCTCGTCTGGTACTGTGTTTACGGCATGATATTCTCGGGCGAGTGCGAAAACAGGATATCGGCAAATCATATGTTTTTGGAAAAGTACTCCAAAAAGACGCTCGGCGAGCTGTACGACGACGCAGTGCGGCGCGCCGACGGCAGCGAGCTTATCGACATAGGACGGGACGGCAGGGAGGAAATCGAGAGCGAGCTTGCAAAAACGAGGGACGGCACGTTATGCTCGCTCATTGAGGCGGGCGCGCTTCTGGGGGAAAAGCCGCTTTCGAAAATAAGCGACTGGCTATATAAAATAAACAAAAGGTTAGCGGACGAGATGCCGCGGGAGGTAACAAAATGGGATGCGTGACAGGACATTTGACAAATGACGAAATAATGAGCTACGTTAAAACGGATACGGTTTGCGAGGAAAGCGTCGCGCTGTCGGAGCGCGTCACGAAGCATATAACGGGGTGCTGGGAGTGCCTTTCGAGGCTGAGGCGGCAGATGGCGCTTTGCGAGGTACTCGACGTTCTGACGGGGCTTCGGGATTGCAGCGCGCGGGATTTCGCGTTTGAGGTCAGCAGGGAGAGCGTCGAGGCGGAGGCCGCGGCGATGGTGAGAGAGCGCGCGGAGAGCGGGAGAATAGGCGAGTAAAAAGTTCGCACAGACCCAACACAAAAGTTTTTGCACGTTGTTCGCATAGACCCACTACGAAAGTTTTGATCCACCTTTTTCAAAAGGTGGCGGGGTTCGGGGCGGCGCCCCGAGACATGGCGTTTCTTTTGCAGCTTTTCTTTGCGCCGACGGCTTCAAAGAAAAGCGTCAGAAAAGTTAGTTTCCGTTAGGATTTTTTGCAAACTGCCTGTTTTGCACCCCGCTCCTTTATGCAGCGCTAACCGACAGACGCTTTTTCTTGACTCAGTAGCGCAAGAAAAAGCTTTGCAAAAAGAACGCGTATCGGAGCTTTCGCGCTCTGCGGAGCGCGACGAGGGCTCTGCCCCTCGACCCCGCAAGCTTTGGAGCCACTCCCCACAAAAGCAAAGCTTTTGTGGGGACCCCAAGGGCAAGCTTGACCAAAACTTTTGTGTTGGGTTTGTGCGAACATTGTGCGAAAACTTTCGTAGTGGGTCTGTGCAAATTTAAAAATTACTCCGCGGGCTATGCCCGCCTTTTTTACGTTATTGACAAAGCTTCGCGTTTATGCTACGATATATACGGTATATTTTCATAAAACGACCAAAAATAAAAAACACAATCAACTAAAAATCATCGGGAGGAAAATATGAGAAAATTTATCGAAGAGTTTAAAGCCTTTATCGCCAAGGGCAACGTTATTGATATGGCGGTAGCCGTTATCATAGGCTCCGCGTTCGGCAAAATCGTCTCAAGTCTTGTGGACGACGTTATAATGCCGCTTATAAGTCTTATCGTGGGAAATAAGTCCGTCGCGGACTGGAAATGGGTCATTACTCCCGCAGACGAGGCGGCGGGGACTGCCGAGACCGCGCTGCGCTACGGCATTTTTATTCAGAACGTAATTGATTTTCTTATTGTCGCGCTCGTCATTTTCATTGTGCTGAAGGTATTCCTTGCGGGGAAATCAAAGCTTGAGCGCTTAATACACGCAAAGGAAGACGAGGCGGCGGAAACCGCCGAGAACGAGGCGGCACCGGAGGAGACCGAGCTCGATATTTTAAGGGAAATAAGGGACGCTCTTACAAAAAACGACGCCTCGGGAACAAAACAGTAACTTTACACATATTGAACTGTCCGCAGGTGTGACATTTATGTAAATAACTTATAAAAAAGTTATAAAAAATTAATTATTTCGCTTGCAAATGAAATTAATATATGATATACTTACAATGAAGATGTTGCCGTGTTTTATTCGGCAGTGTTAAACAGCATAATTCACTAAGGAGGATTATATCCTATGAAAAGAGTATTAGCTCTGCTTGTTATGCTCGCAATGCTTATTTCAACGGTCGTTTTCTCGATTCCGGTTCTGTCGGTCGAGGACAATACCCTTGACGAGCACAATGTCGGCATAAAAATCCCGTATTATTCGGGAGAGGTTTATTACAGCGAGATGAAGGGAAATCATCCCAACTCTACGCTTGAGCCGGGTGAAGACCCCGTAGACCGCGAGACGGAAAAGGCCAATGTGACCGACGATAAGATCGTCCTTGACGGCGCGATAAACTCGACATATGGAGGCCGCGGCGCAAGAGGCGATGGGGACGCTGACGAGTGGGGCGCACCTCTTCTGCATATAAGCAGCAAGGACGCCGCCACATCCAAGGGAACTGTTCCCTCGGCGGAAAACACATATTTCTATATTGAAGACAAATTCACACCCGATCAGGTTGGATCTGTTATGGCGGCGGGCATGAGCGCGGATATCTGGTTTGCGTGGGACGAGGACTACCTCTATCTTGCAGCGCGCGTATATGACCCCGACGGGCACAGCCTTAGAAACGGCGGTATGGACGTATGGAGCGGCGACGCCCTTGAGATAAGAGTCGACCCCAACGGTCCTAACAGCGTAGTGGACGGTCACGGTTACAACGCGTTTAACAGCGGTGATCCCGAGCATCCCATATTCCCTTGGAAGGATGTCGTCAGACCCAGCTGGAAGGAGACTTACGGCGCAAACGTAATGAATCTCGGCATCGGCTATACGGGCGGAGGCAGAAACAGTATGGAGATATACGATATGTCTCCCAGATACAATCCCGCAATGGAAGCGGGAGCCGACGGCAGTGAGGAGGTGCTCACATGGCACGATATGGGTACATATTACAATCAGGAAAACTATGACCCGTACGAAAATCCCTTCGGCATGACGTTCGGAACTTCCGGTTCGTACAAGGAAGAGGTTCCCGGCGCCACATCAAGACAGGCGGTGGTAACAGACTACGAGGTCGCGATTCCCTGGACACTGATGAACGGAAGCTACGTTGACGAGTCGGGTGACGTTCACATCGTTACGGACGACCCCAAGGCGGGCGATGAATACGGTATCGCGCTGACGGTCTTCAACGGAGCTAACGGTCAGGACGGAAACAACGCGTCTCTTTCATGGGGCAGCGGTATTTCCGGCCACCAGCTTAACTTTGACTACATGACGTCGGGCGGTTCCAACTCTATGGTTCTTGTCTCCGATGAGCTCGGTACGATATCGTCGAACGGTTCGGCGGTGCACGAGCATAACTTTGCCGACGCTACTTGCGACGAGCCCGCTACATGCTCGACATGCGGATATAAGGTGGGCTTCCCCGCAGGGCATAAATATTCTCATGAGGTCGTCTCCGTTCCTACGGCGACATCCGACGGTGTTATAAGATCCACATGCACGGAGTGCGAGGATATGGTTGAGCACACGATCCCCGCGACAGCCGCGACGGTATGGCACGACTTCGATCAAGAGTTTGTAAAGGAGAATGACACCACCTCCGGCACTGAGTTCTCGGTGGGCTTCTCATATCAGTATGTTGACGACGGCGGTACTCCCGACGACCCCACTGACGATAAGCCGATTTTCCGCGGCGATGAGGATCCCGAGCGTAAGGGACGTCAGAAGAACGCCATAGAGTACGTCGACGGCAGAACTGTCATCGACCTCTCAACGGGCGACCCCGGAACATATTTCCAGACAGAAACATCTTACACGGCGTTCGGATACAGCTATGATGTGAAGCTCAATGACACTGTGCTTGAAGAGGACGGAAACAAAAATTACGCTAACGGTGTTTACAACTGCTTCGGCGGCGTTATTCCGGGCTACCAGAGCAAGCAGTACGGTATGAAATACAACGCGGGCTTCTTCCTTGCCGAGGGTGAAACGACCAAGGGTTACTTCAGAATTTACGAGGGCAACGCGGGTTCGGATCCTACGGGCAATATAATACTTGCCGAGTCCGAGCTTGTGGATCTCGGAACGACGTGGCATAACTTCACATTCATGTTCGACCCCGAGAGTTGCATTGCTATCTTCGCATGCGACGGCGAACCTGTTGTCGGCGCATGGAACGAGGGTTTCGCGATGGAAGGCGTCAGCCAGGTTGCTATTATCCGCAGAATGGACGTCTCCTGCATGCTTTCCGCCATGAAGACCGGTACGTACACCGCGTTCAATGAAGCGAGCGACGAGCCCCATCCTCCGACACCCACGACCTACAAGGTAACGTGTGACGGCAGAGATGCGGGCGAATATAAGGCGGGCGACAGCGTCGAGCTGAGTGTCCCCGCGCTTTACGAGGATGAGGATAACGGCGTTTACTACCGCTTCTTCACATGGAATGTAGAGAGCGGCGACGCGACAGTTACGAGAAGCGACTACTCCGCGGATAACGGCACGGCAAACGGACGCAAGTACACAATGACAATGCCCGAGGGCGACGTTACGCTCACGGCTGAGTATGTCGCTATAGGCGATGCCAATACGGACGGCGAGATCACGACACGTGACTACTCGAAGTTTAAGGTCACGGTCGGCGTCGGAACGGAGGACCTCAGGCTTGCAGAGTCCTGCGACGTTGACGGCGACGGAAAGCTCACGACTCAGGATTCTCTGAGACTTCGTCAGCTCGTTGCTGAATCTTACACACCCGCAAAGTAAGATCGGCGAAAGCCTAAAACGCATCGTAAAATCATAAAACAATAATTAAAGGGCTGCTCGAAAGGGCGGCCCTTCGTTTTTGCAAAAAGATTTTGTCGCTGCGGAATACGTGTCTTTATGCAGCTGCCGAAAACCTTTTTATGTTGTATAATTTGAAACAGGATCAAGCAAATCCCGCATTATCTGTGAAATATACAAAAATATAAAATAATTTTACGTTTTTTTGTTGTGTTTGAACCTTTTATATGGTAAACTGTATACGTTATAAACTGTATACGCATAAATCTACCGTTTTGGAGGTAATTATGAAAAGACTCTTTTCGCTGATTCTCGCCGCTTGTATGCTTGTCGGGGCGCTTGTGTACATCGCGCCGTCGGGCATTGCGGCAGACGATTACATACCGGGCGACGCCGACAAAAACGGCGAGGTCGATATGAGAGA
>CANRNZ010000082.1 GCA_947632135.1 uncultured Clostridia bacterium | reverse complement strand
TTTTCTTTGACGCAATCGGCCGGGAGAAAAGCTTCAAAAGAAACGCCAAAAACGGGGGCTCTGCCCCTCGACCCCGCAAGCTTTTGAAAAAGCTTGACCAAAACTTTTGTAATGGGTGAGTACGAACTTTGAAAAAGTGCGAAAGTCCTCAAGCCCTCCCTCTCGCCTTTCTTTCAAGCTCTATCATGTATTCCTTTCTCCAAAGCCCGCCCGCGTACCCGACGAGAGCGCCGCCCTTCCCTATTACCCTGTGGCACGGGACTATTATGCTTATCGGATTTTTTCCGACGGCTCCGCCGACCGCCTGCGCGGACATCGCCTTCCCGGTCTCGCCCGATATCCTTTTTGCAATCTCCCCGTATGTGAGAGTCTCCCCGTACGGTATCGTCAGGAGAATCGCCCACACTCTCTTTTGAAACTCCGTGCCGGAAAATTCAATCTCCGGCGTGAAATCGGGAACCCTTCCGTCAAAGTACGTATCGAGCCAGCGCTTGCATTCTTCGAAAATCGGAATGTCCGCGCTCTCCTCAAAATTCGATTCGCGCGCCCCCGACTTTGCGTCCTGCACAAAATACAATGCGCAGAGCTTTTCTCCGTCGGACACACATATTATGTCCCCGAGCGGGGACGGATATTTGAAACGGTATTTTTCGGCGCAGTATTTTTTTCTGAGCATCTCCGTTTTCTCCGACGGATATACTGTATACTTCCCGCGTTTTTCCTTATATTTTCCGCCGCTTTTTCCAAACAGAAGGCTGTCGATTTCGCGCGGATTTGCGATGAGATATTCCTTGTCCCTTTTCGAAAGAGCCTTTATTCGGAATTCAAGCGACAGCGCGTCCCCCTTTTCTATCGTCTGCCAAATTGCGGCAATCGACGTCGGCGGGTGGCTTTTTGTGTATTTCGCGCTCCCCTTGCTCTTTGAAAAATGCTCGGAAAATCGACGCTCCGGGTTTGAGGTAATCCCCGTGTAAAGCTCCCCGTTTCTGCATTTTAGAATATAAATACAATACATTTTTAAATCTTTTTAATCAAAGCCCGATATTTTTGCCTTAAAGCGTTTTTACATCACATTGTAAAACATGTTAATTATTATACCAAATTATATCAAATAAAACTGTTTTTTTCAACAAATTTAATATTTTAATATTTTCGGCGCAAAAGTTTCGAGCGGTAAAATCAGGCGGATTTTCAAAGTGCGTTCTGTACGCTCGGCGGGTAATTTCATTCGCTGATATATTGACATTCCGCTTTTTTAATAACCAATAACCTCAGCCTTCTTTTTCCGAATCAGCCGCCCGCATTTGCGAACGGTTGTTTTTCAGCTCCCGCAGGTGATTTTCAAAAGCAGAGCGGCCGCACCCGATGCGTGGCTTTGCTCCGGCTTTTTCGCACAGGCGCACGTATTCCTCCGCCCAAGAGGTCGGCATGCCGAGGCGCGCAAAGGTCGATTTATAATATTCCGACAGGAACACATCCGCCCGGAAGGTCTCGTAAAACAGCGGCAGCGTTATGGCGTCGGAAACTGTTTTCGCGTCCAACAGAGCGAGATGTTCCAAATCCCGCGGCTCAACGACGGGCGCGAGCATCCGCATGACGTAGCCGATGTTCAAATCGAGCGAATCAAAAGGAAAAACAAGCGGCGTATTTCCCGCCGAAAATCGGCGCAGCAGGTCGGCGGTTGTGCGGCAGGTCAACAGCTCCCCATACGAGACCGGCGGGAGAAAACAGCCGCAGCGCCGAATTGCCGTCGCAACGTCCCTTAAAATGCCCCGCCCTTCCTCTTCGACTGCCGCCGAGAAAAAATCGGCGGAAAATTCGCGGAACCTGTCGCTTGTTTTGAGCGCCTTGTTGACCCAATAGGAAAAGCCCTTCCTCTGCGTAGGCGGCGTATGCCTCCGACTGAACAGGCTTGTTTCAAAGTAGCCGTAAAAATCGGAACTTGCATCGGAAAGTGTAACCAAAGGCGATTTTCCAAGACGCAGAGTAGCAGCCGCCTTTCCGCCGAGGGTTCGGTGGTAGGTTACGCCCGCAATTTCATAAATCGCAAAACTCCAGCCCCCGCCGTCCTGCTCCGAAAGCTGTGCGCACTGCGGCGGGCAGGTGTCTCTTTGGCTCTTTTGGGGAAAGGACTGCGTCAGCTCGGGCAGTTTTACGCCCCCCTTGGCAAAGCTTTCTGTCAGCAGAGCGCAGATTTCGCCTGTTTCCTTTTCGTTTTCCAATGAATAAAAGTATTCTCTGCGCGGGCAGCATGCGTTTTTACCGCCTTGCTTTCGTTCTTTGCCCAAGGTCAACGAATCTCGCGGCAGCCCGAAATGCTTTGTCAGGAGTTCTTTTACAGTTGCATAGTTCAT
Source organism: uncultured Clostridia bacterium (assembly GCA_947632135.1). Classification (GTDB taxonomy): domain Bacteria; phylum Bacillota; class Clostridia; order Oscillospirales; family CAG-272; genus RUG14199. The sequence continues at coordinate 6,737 of CANRNZ010000082.1, read as the reverse complement.
TTATTTTTTACCTCCTCGTAGAATAAATGCGGTAGAATAACACGTTTTTTTGAGCCGATGGCAGTATACCGAATTTCATGTACCAAAAACGACCCATTCAATGTGGTATTATTATAACAGTGCGGCAAAGGCAATACAAAATTCGAAGTTTTGCCACATGGAAGGAGCATCTCATTGATTTACGCCATTTCGGATTTACACGGTTGTTATGAAAAATACCAAAAACTGCTCGATATCCTCCCACTCGGCGACGCGGATACGCTGTACGCACTCGGCGACGTGATAGACCGCGGAGACGGCGAAAACAGATGCGGTTCGGCTCTCCTCGCCTTAAGGCGAGGAGAGCCGAATGCAAGCGATTTTGCAAAACAAAAGCGTCTTTGCACCATTCGAATAATAGATAAAAAACGTAGATTTCAGCGACTGTTTTAGAAAAATATTTGTAATTTTGTTGAATTTTGTATGTAAATATTGTATAACAAATATACCGATATTTTTTAAACAATTTTCAAAAAAGGAGAGAGAAAGATATGACGAACAATATTTTTAATTATGCGACAAGCGAATTATCACAGGACGCTTTTCTCTGCTGGTGTGCAAACTGGTTCAATGACTCTTCAAATCAGAAATTGCGGGAGATGTCAATAGAACTTCTTAAACACTTTGCAAAGGTCAATGACATCAAATCCGTACGTATTGAAAGACAATTCAGCAGAAAAATCACCATAACGGAAGAAAACGGCAAAGAAAACGAGGAAAAGCCAATTTCCGTCAAAATTGATGTGCTGCTTATTGTAAACAATTCCGTTGCGGTTATTATCGAGGATAAAACAGCAACAAGCGAACACGACGAACAGATACAAAGATACAGCAGAGGCGTGAAACAAATAATAGAGTGTTCAAAGAAGGGGGAGCCGTTTTACGGTGTTCAAAGCATACGCTCCGTCTTTTTAAAAACGGGGTTTATATTTGATGAAGACAGATGTGTTAAGGCCGATTTGGTTGTTACGAGCGAGGATTTGCTGAAAATATTAGGCAAGTACGTTGGAAACAGCGAAATTTTGGATTCTTATGTGGAAAAACTTGAAAACGACTTACAATTCAATGAGGCGCTTAAACATTACGTAGCTTCTGATGAATCGTTTTGGGACTGGAAAATTGTAAAATATAGTATCGCTCAGTATTGGCTTATGAGAGATATTTTCCCGGAGACATTATGGACTGACCGTGATAATTGGATTTATCGGGTTTATAATGGAACCAGCTATGGAAGACCGTGGACGCAGATGCATATACTTGAAGAAAATCACAAAAATTCAGAAGATTTCTTTTCTGTATTTTGGAGAATTGATACGGATAGTAATGGCCCGTATCTTTCGCTACGGTCATATGAGGATAAAGAACTGCACAAAGAAAACGCAGCCCAAATGGATAGGCATAGGACATTGTATGACGCAATGTCTGCCACGATGAAAAACATTGTCGTGGAAAAGGATTTCTTTACATGGGAAGATGTTAAGCCCTCCAAATATAAGGGAAATTGCAGGGAGGCAGAAATCATACATATAAACTTGTGTGATATGTTGAAGTCCGGTGAAGACACAAGGCAGGAATGGATGAATGCTGTCCGCCAAATGACAGACGAATTTGTGACAAAAGCCAAAGAAATCATTTGAACATTGCAAACCCCCGGCATTCGGATAAACGCTATCCGAATGCCGGGGGCTTTTTCTTTCTTCTTTTTTAATCCCTCACATCGACCCAATCAAAAGATGCGGTGATCTCCACGTGCTGGTTATTCCCGCATTTGTCGCAGTGATAGCTTGTCGTGAAGTTGCCTCTTGCCTGACCGTTGCTGTTTGACACATACCCGCAGGATTCACATTTTTTATGGAACCGACACGATACGGGTAATCTTGTATTACTGTCGTATTCTATGTCGTAAATCGCGGCGCCCTCCACCGCCTGAAAAGAGACGATAACGTATGCCTTACGTGTCTCTTCTTCGGTTTGGAACTGCTCCGCAGAATCCGTATCTGACAAATTCCCATCTGCGCTCTGCATCTCCTCGCTTACGCTTTGCTGCTCGGTTACGCTTTCCGAAGAGACGTCAGACGAGACTATGCCGTCGTTTTTCATCTCGGAGTTTTCGCACGCCGTCAGCAAAACGAGCGTCAGACATATAAGAGCGGCGATAAACATTCTTCTTTTCATAACAATAACCTTCCTTTTCATTTGTACTTTTCATTTGTACTTTTCATTTGTATTTGTGTTTGTATTTAAAGGTATCCCTATGTTTATAACCGTTTGAATTTTTGAATTGGGTCACGAAAAGAAAGAGTTTATATTTTTATGCGGTCATATTCTCACATCAAATTTATTCAAAATTTATTCAGACTTTATTCAAACGAAATATCCCCGAAAAGCCGGGCGATTCCGCGCAGGATATATCCTTCTTCTATGGGCTTATCCCAACGAAAATACAGAGAAAAGGTAAAATCAAGCGTCTCCACCTCCGCACAGCAATTCGGCATATCGGGCGCGGCGTCCGGATCCCGCTCCACGCTCTTGACCTTACCCGCAAAAAGCACGGTTGGACTTTGTTCGAAATCCTCGTCCTCCGGGTCGGGGGAAAACGTTCCGATAGGTACGAGAGATACCGGCGCATACCGTATGCCGGATTTGATATATTCTTCCTCGGATGCAAAAACGGTTGTGGGCACGCTTTCAACGCCGCAAACGTCGATCGTGCAGAAGCCTTTCTCGGCACCTGTGAATTGCGACGCGTTATCAATGAAAATATTGACGGGTATTTCCTCTTTTAATGTCTCCACGCGAGCCATCCTGCCGTCCGAGGCGTCCATAAATCCGATAAAATGAAATTTGCTCATATCTGTTCCTCCCAAAGCAGCATAATTCACTACTTCGTTTACTGAAATCATTATACACCGGTCAATGTACCGTTTTTGGTGCTTTCATTGTTGTATATTATAAAGGCGAACGAAAACATGCGATGCGGGAAAGCCGCAAAAGGACAGGAGGCAGACGATGAAAAAGGTGTTTGTGGGCGGCTCCAAATATTTGAAGGCTTTGCCACCCAAAGCAATTTCTTTGTTGAACGAATTTGCGGACGAGGGGGCTCATTTTCTCGTCGGAGACTGCGCGGGCACGGACACGCTCGTTCAGACGTTTCTCCGGGAAAGGGGAGCAAAAAAAGTCCGTATATACACCGCAGAGGACTCGCCGAGAAACAATCTCGGGACGTGGAAGGTCACGAGGGTCCAGCGCAGGCGGGCGAAAATATGGCCGTATTTGCGCCAAAAGAGCAAGGACTTCGCCATGGCGGAGGACGCCGACTGCGCTTTTATGGTCTGGGACGGCAAGAGCAAGGGGACTTTTTCCGATATTTTGCAAATGCTGTATAAAAGCCCGATTCGTTCGGGGATCGTAGGAGCGTCGTCACGACAACGAATATCGCCGGCAGAACGACCGGAACGATGATTTTTACTCCCTTTCCGGAAAATCTTTTCAGATGGACAGGCTCGCCGATTACTGCAAAATGATTTGGATGAAAAGCTGTAAAAGAAGCAGCGGAATGCACCGATTTTGGGATATTACAAATGGTATATTAGAAACAGAAAAAAGAAGGGAGATAAATCATGAACGCATTTGACAGGATTATCGGATATTCGTCTATCAAAAAAGAGCTGAGGCAAATAAGCGATACGCTGAAAAACCCTTCCGCTTATGAGAAGCTTGGCGTCACAGCGCCAAGGGGGCTGCTGCTTTACGGCGTGCCGGGCGTTGGGAAATCGCTTATGGCAAGCGCCGTCGTAGAGGACAGCGGACTTCGCGCCTTCGTTCTTCGAAAGGATTTGCCAAACGGGGACTTCGTCAAAGAAATCAAGTCCGTTTTCAAAAAAGCCGCAGAAAATGCTCCCGCCGTCATCTATCTCGACGACATGGACAAATTTGCCAACGGAGACGAGAGGCATCCCGACGCGGAGGAATATGTCACGGTGCAGTCCTGCATCGACGAGGTAAAAAACGAGGCGGTTTTCGTTTTGGCAACCGCCAACAATATCCGCCGTCTGCCCGATTCGCTTTTGCGCGCCGGACGAATCGACCGCAGAATCAAGGTCGAACCGCCCCGCGGGCGCGATGCGGAGGAGATTATCGCACACTATATCAAAAGAAGGAAATTTGCCGACGACGTCGATGTAAAATCCGTCGCGCACATAATGGACGGACGCTCCTGCGCGGAACTGGAAACGCTTATAAACGAGGCGGGACTGTACGCCGGGTACGAGAAAGCCGAAAAAATCACCATGGACCATTTTATGGCGGCTTACCTGCGCACCGTTATGAACTCTCCCGCGGTTGGCGAGGACGTCGGCGCTGACCTGTCAGATGCCGATGAGAATTACAGGCGGGTCGTCTACCACGAAGCGGGTCACGCCGTTGTCTCGGAGGTTCTCTGCCCGGGCAGTATCACGCTTATCAATGTTCGCGGCAACGGCTCGGACTGCGGCGGTTTTACAGACTACTTCGGCGACGGCAGCGCGTCGTACCTTTATCGGGAAAAGCTTCGGATCATCGGCACATTGGGCGGAATCGCCGCAACCGAGCAGAAATTCGGCCTATCAAACACGGGCGGAAGCCGCGACCTTGACACCGCGTTCAACTCAGTCAGGGATTTGGTGGTCAACGATTGTATCTGCGGCTTTCATCTGCATTCGAACGAGTATGGTGATTCCGAGCGATTGCAGTCAGAGCAGGAGCAGGTCATATCCTCCGAGGTAGAACGCTACTTCCGCAAGGCAAAGGAAATTCTTTCGCTTAATTCGGAATTTCTTGAAGAACTCGCCGCCGCGCTTGCAAAAAAGACTCTGCTCTCCGCCGTGGACGTTAAGAAAATCCGCGAACGGTGCGAGATCGTTTCCGTCGCGATATAAAACGATGGAATGATTTTGCAGCGCTTGCAGGGTCAAATTTCGTTTGCATGCTGCGCAAAAATCCATACGGAGCTAAGATTTTATCGCCAAGCTTCGGGAGCGCCTTCGTCTTTTATCCCGAGGCGTCCGACAAGCAAGCCGCCTCCGCGCTGCTGTTCGATTTGAACCCAATTGATTTGGCAGGTGAATAATCGGGCGCGGGGCGGCGGGCTGCCTGCTTATGTGAACGGCCTTAAGGTGAGGCGAGCCGCAGCGCCATGTTTTTACCTCATTCGGACTTGATTTCAAAGCAGAAAAATTATATAATTATTTTATAATAGAACGAATCGAGGAAACGTTATGGCAATATACACGAAACAGCCGAAAAAGCTCCTGATTTTCAACATTTTGGATATTCTTCGCAAGTATACGGATGCGGAACACCGCCTCAGCCAACGGGAAATCGAGGAGATTTTGGAAAAAGAATATAACATGAAAGCGGAGCGGAAAGCAATCCGCCGAAATTTATTGAATCTTATTGATTTCGGCTACGAGGTCGAATACAGCGAGTCCCCTCGCATGGCGCCGAATCCGAAAACGGGGGAGAACGAAGAAACCTTTGTGCTGTCCGATTTTTACCTTAACCGTGAATTTACCGACGGCGAGCTACGGCTTCTCATCGACAGTCTGCTGTTTTCAAAGCACATTCCGTACAGACAGCGCAAGGAATTGGTGGAGAAGTTAGAGGGGCTTTCCAACGTTTATTTTCGCTCCCGTGTAAAGCATATTTCGGGGATGCCGAAGGAACAGACGGACAACCGACAGCTGTTTTTGAACATTGAGCTTTTGGATGAGGCAATAAGTAAGACGCGTAAGGTTTCCTTTCAATACCTTTCCTATGGAACGGACAAAAAGCAGCATCCCCGCATTCGCTCCGACGGCAGCGACCGCTACACAGTCAGTCCTTATCAGATGGCGGCAAAAGAAGGAAAATATTACCTGATCTGCAACCTTGAAAAATACAACAATATTTCAAACTACCGCCTGGACCGCATCAGCAATATTCAAATTCTTGATGAGCCTGTGAAGCCGTTTTCCTCCTTACAGGGGGCAAACGGAGGCGCTCTCGACCTTGCCGACTATATGAAAAAACATGTGTATATGTATGCGGGCGGCGACAGGCGGGTCAAGCTTCGGATTGAAAAGAGCTATGTCAGCGACGTCATCGATTTGTTCGGCAGGGACGTCACGTTTTCGGAGGAAACGGACACGCACGTCAGCGTTTCTGTCTACGCCAACGAGATGTCGGCGGAGCAGTTTGCCAAAAACTACGCGCCGTATGTGTTGGTGCTGGAGCCTGCCGACATTCGGGAAAAAATGAAAGAAGCTCTGAAGGCCGCAGCAGAGGCGTATCAAGCCTAAAAAGGACGGTGCGAAAATGGAAGAAACTAACGTCATTCGCTCTTTTATAGGAAAATATGATTTTCTGAGCAATACGTATCCGTGTATCATTCGCGATGAAGAAGGGCCGGAATACGGCAGCGTGGAGCGAGCGTATCAGGCGTCAAAAGCCGGGATATCCGACACAGAACCGCATTCCGCCCGGAGTCGGACGAGAAAAAAGTCCGGAAGCGCGGGCGGGGGCAGAAGAACAGCCTGCAGCAAAGGAAACCGGACGCCGAACGTAAGATATAAAGCGAAAAGCCGCGAGATTTTCTCTCGCGGCTTCAGACTGAAGACAAAGCGGCTTTGTGTTTAAACACACAGAGCCGCTTTGTTGTAATTTGTAAGAAGAATTTCGAA
>CANRNZ010000081.1 GCA_947632135.1 uncultured Clostridia bacterium | reverse complement strand
ACCCCGCAAGCTTTGAGCCACTCCCCACAAAAGCAAAGCTTTTGCGGGGACCCCAAGGGCAAGCTTGACCAAAACTTCCCGATGGGTGAGTGCGAACTTTGAAAAAAGCGGGCGAAAACTTTTGTGTTGGGCGAGTGCGAACATTGTGCGTCTTATGTCTCGTCTGTGTCCGTCGTGTCCGTTGTGTCCTTTGTCTCCTCGCTCAGCGAATACGGCACTGCCTTTGACGCGGTATAGTCAAATTCTCCGCTCTCCTCGTTTGTCACAGGCTTGAAATCTTCTTTTTGCTCGGCAAACGCCATGTTTGTCTTTCCGTCCGCAAGGAACATCGCGTAGTATTCCCGAATCTCAGAAATATTCGAGGACGGCAGAAGCGACAGGATATTATACGCCGTAAAGCTGCCCTTGCAGCTCTCGAGAAATTCCAAAACGGACTCACTGTCAAACGTGTCCCTGTCAGTGAAGTCGACGCTGAAAAAGTCGCTGTAGCGGTATATTAGCTCAAGAGTGGGAGTGAGCTCGGGATTTTTAAAAATGCCGCTCTGCATTACGATACCCACAACAGCCTCGGGGCACGCATCTCTGAGCTCCTTCACGTAATCGTACAGCGCCGCCGCGGAGCGCGAATTGAAATTATCCTCCGATATGACCCCGTCAAGTACAAATTCTCTTACCCCCGCGCCGTAAAGCTCAAACAGTATCCTTTTCTCTACCGTATTTTTGATTGAGGACAAATCGTCGTTTGCGTATATGTCGGAGAGCCGCGCGCGAACCGAGACCTTCATTCCGAGCTCGACTGCCCTTGTTACCGCGGCGGAAAAAATATCCTTTGACGTGACGCTTCCGAGCGAAATCGCGCCCGTGAGCTCCGTCACGCTGTCGTATGCGACGGTGAAATTCCCGTTTTTATCCTTCAAATCAAATATGACGCCCGTATAACCGCTGCTCTTCAGAGCGTCGACAAATTTCGCCGCCGATTCCGCGTCGGGGCAGTCCGCGAGGTCGAGATATCCCCTCAGAGCCTCGATTTCGGCGTATGTGCGCGCGGGCTTTGTGTACGGGTCCTCGTCTTCGGCGTCGCTTGTGTCCTCTCCTTTTGTTGTAAGTTCTTCGACGGGGACCTCGTCCTTCGGCAGGCTGTCCGTTTTATTTTTCAGATGATTTCCGAGAACGAGCGCGAAAGCGACCGAGCCGACGACCGCGGCGACAATTATGATAACTCTTATTATAACTCCGCGCCTTGTGCCCTTTCTCTTGCTTTTTTTCCCGCTGTAGCCGTAATAACCGTTCATAGACCTCTTATAGTCCCCCTAAGATTACCGTAAGGAATAACCGAAAATTACAAGCCGCAAACGGCGCCGCTCGCGCTTCAATGACTTGCGGCCGGTGCGCGTTTTGCGCGCGCTGTAAATCAATATATTCCAATATATCCAATATATATTCTAAGAATATTACGCGGGTTGTCAACTCCTTTTAATGTATTTTATTATATTTTTTACAAATTGCTGAAATCCGCGCGCCAAAGCGGGCGCGGCGGCTCTTTAAAAAAACGCGCCCACTTATATACTTGACACAAACCTCACAATGTGGTATACTACTGTAGCGATGGGATATGGTGTAGTGGTAACACACAGGACTTTGACTCCTGCGTCGTAGGTTCGAACCCTGCTATCCCAGCCATTAAAAAGGCGGTTGCGAAAGCGACCGCCTTTTTAAGTGATGTTTGCCTTCGGCAATGATGTCGCTTACGCTAATGATGTTTGCAATGCGGGCAAGTGATGTGTGCTCTTCGGGCACATGGGGGCAAACATCACATCATTGCGACCAAAGGGAGCAAGCATTATTGCGCCGCGAGGCGCGGCATTATTGCGCCGCGAGACGTTGAGACAAAATTTCAGGTGAACCTCCTTTAGAGGCTCACCTTTTGTCTTTAACAGGCGCTCATTTTATTTTTTGGACATTAGATAGCAAGCGTTGTTTTATTTTATGCCTGAGTCTTTATCCTCCGTAAAAACCAAAACGTCCTCGACTCTGCAATGCAGAATACTGCACAAGTCATTCAGCGTGACAGTGCTTATCGGGCGGTTATGCTTTAATCTGTCAAGCAGGCTGCGGCTTATGCCGTATTCGTTAATCAGTTTGTACGTCGAAACTCCTTTTTCCTTGAGCGTTGCATATAAAGGCTCATAAGAAATCATAATATCACCTCTCTGCTTATTATGATAATTTCTGCTCTTTATCTTGACAATGCTCGATATATAGAGTATAATCGTATCGAAATAATATGTTTTCGGAGGATTTTTATGAGATACTGTCAACACTGCGGCGCACAAATTAACGAGCAGAGTAAATTCTGCGGCTCATGCGGCGCAATTATCGAACGTCAAGAGCCGAATTCTTCTGCAAATTCCTACGAGCGAACAATAAAAAACAAACACAAGTTGATTGGAATTGCCACCTGCACTATAATCGGCGTACTTATTGTTGTCGGCTTAATTTTAATTATTACAAATCTATCAAAACCTAAATATGGCGAATATGAAGACGTATTGGAAGTTTGTTTCGATGCATTAAATACCGGAAATACGAGGTTGCTTGATGATGTTGTATATGAAAAATTCGGTTCCGCATGGAATTATAAATATGTGTATGGTGTTGTCGAAGATTTTGCGGAAGAAAAAAAGACAGAGCGCTACGGAAAACTAACAACATCTTCTATAGAAGACTATGAACATATAACATCCGATTACGAATTAGAAGAAATAAAAAAAGACTGGAGGCTCAGTAATCTCTACTTAGAAGACCTTGAGGACATAGAAGAACTTTGTGGTATAGAAACAGATTATGGTATGGAAATAGTATTAGGTAAAATTGACGGGCGCTGGTATGTATTGTCCATAGATGTCTAAAACATAACCAACAATATTGAAAAGTAAATAAAGGGGGATAAAATTATGTTTTGCAAAAACTGCGGCGCGCAAATTAACGAGCAGAGTAAATTCTGCGGCTCATGCGGGGCAATTATCGAACGGGAAGAAGAGAGAAACAACAGAATTCCTTATTCATTTACCGATGGAGACAGCGAAAAAAGTCGAATTAGCACAAAAAACAAAAATAAAATAATAGGTATCGGAGCTTGTGCCGTTTTTCTTATTTTGATAATCGTGATTACAGTCAGCATAATCAATAAGATAGGCAGTGGCGGATATGAGGAAATTGCGGAAAAATACGCAACCGCCCTTGTGCAAGGGAATTATTACGAAATAAATAAATATCTTCCATATGACTTAAAGAAATTGATGGGAGCAAGATTTGACGCAGAATGTAAAGATTTTGATGAATACTATGACGAAAACAGAATGATTATAAACGCAAAAGCAATAGACTTCAAAGAAATTGATTCGAAAATGGAGATTGCATACACTCTAAACGATTTTTCCACTCAATGTCAAAGAAATTGGGGGCAATACGAGAATATTATTGATTTTGATAATATAAAAAAAGTTTATGAGGTTACAGTAAGAATTGAGGTTTACGAAAAAGATGAAGATGAGTACTGGCCTCCGGAGTCATTTACTTATACAATTATAAAGTACAAGGGGAAATGGAAGGTTTTGACCGCTGTAGAGGAAGATTTACATGAAATAAGAATGGCATGGTAATATTTATATGATTAAAAATACTGTCCCGATTTATAAGTATCCTAAACGAAATTAAGAAAAGAATAAAAAGCGGAAAGGAAGAAAAGAGAGAATATGAATAATAACTTTTGCGGGGATTGCGGCGCGCGTCTTGACACCGCAACAGGCTTATGCCCAAACTGCAACAAAGAAGAACTGAGCGGAGCGGTCTCGGATGAAAAATCCGTAAATTCTTCAACCCATGCAAACTTTTGCACTTTTTGCGGCAGAGCGACAGACAAGGAAACAGGAAGATGTTTGAATCCCGATTGCAGTCATTGTCCGGAATATCTGGAATATATTCCAATCAGACCCACCGATAAAGTCAAAAAAGAAACAAAAAGAAACAAAAAGAAAAAATCGGCGTCACTAACTGTTTTCACAACAATTATTCTGTCGATTTGTCTTTTTATCACGTCTTTTTTTGCAATTATGATTTTTGAAATCAGAAATATACTAAAAGAAGAAAATGCGGAAGCTCTGTTTAATAATATTAAAATTTCCGAGATACTCGACAGTGATACAATCAATGAACCCGAAAACATAAAACGTTTTCACAACTATATGAAAGATAGGCAGGGCATTGAAATAGACAATCAAAATCTCGATAATTTCATAAAAAACTCTACGGTTAAAACTTATATTGCGAGAAAAATTGCATATTTCAGTGAAGATTTTTTCAATGATGAGGCTGAATTAAAGATAACAAAAGAAGAGATTGCCGAACTCCTTGAAAACAATTCGGATATTATTAAAAATGAATTCGGAAGGTACTTATCGTATAACGATATTGAAAAAATAACTGATTTTCTTTTCGAGGACGAAGAGATTGTAATTCTTAATTCAGACACATTGAAAGACACCTCGCCTCTGTTGTATTACGCAATAACATTTGGGCTATCTTATGTGAATATGGCAGTACTTATCTTTTTAAGTATTCTTATTATCTTCTTTATGATTAAAAACACTTTATCACAGGCTGTTTGCGGAATAGGTATTGATTTTATCATTTTTGGCGGACTCAGCGGATTGATTGCTGTTACGGCATCTTTGTTTGGCTCTTTATGGAAAAGTTTATGCAATCAATCAATTGTAGGTACTATCGTCGGCAATTTTATGTCGGCTTATACATATGTAAGTGTTATATTCCTTTTAATCGGCATTATATTGCTTATATCTCGCAGACTTGTAATAAAGCGCCGCGCTAAAGCGCAGAAATAATCAGCCGCCGCAAAATGACACATTTATGTAAGGGAGCATAAGATAAGGAATGGCGTGTCCTTGAGTTTCATTTGAGTTTAACTTATTTTTTATATTCGAGAGGAGCTAATCATGGCATTTTTTGATGAATTGGGTAAAAAAATATCACAGACAGGTCAAGGAGTAGTCCAAAAAACAAAGGACGCGACCGAAACATTGAAGCTAAACAGCATGATTTCCGATGAGGAAAAACGTGTCAACGAGTTATACACCGAGATTGGTAAAAAATACTTTGAATTACATTCGGAGACTTTTGAGACTGAATTGGAAAACATGATAAATGGGATAAAGCAATCACAATCCAGAATTTCAGCATTCTCCGAACAGGTCAAAAAACTGAAAGGGGTGGTTCGTTGTCCCAATTGTGGAGGCGAGGTTGCATACAACTCTCAGTTTTGCAATTTATGCGGAGCTGCAATGAATTCGCCGACTGCCGCATCGACAAGACAAAACGCAAACGTTAACAGGTATTGCCCCGTATGCGGCGCGGCGGTGTCTCAGGATAAAGCTTTTTGCACAAATTGCGGAAATAAAATGGCTTGACACCTACCAAGAATAGGTATCAAGCCGTTTACACACGCAATGTTTGGTTTTAAAAGATTTTCTTGAAATTTATGTCTTTCTTTTTTGTAATTTTTTGCTGATGCGGATTTTATTTGACTCTGTTTTTCATTTGCAAAAAATCGGTCAGTCGGGGGTTTTTACGTCTATTACGACGTACTCGGATATGGCGGCTGTTTTGAAAGGAATTGCCCAGCCCGAGATGCCCGAGGTGACGATAAACGAGGTGTCGCCGCGTGTTGTAAGGCCGTAGACGCTGTCGTTTGCGCCCATTGCAAGTCCTATAGCGCCAGCGGGGAACATGTGCCCTCCGTGTGTATGACCCGAGAGGACGAGGTCAGCTCCGCTTTTTGACTCGTTTTCGTAATCGTTCGGCTGATGGTCGAGCATGATTATATATTTTGATTTATCAATACCGCTCGTCAGCTCCGAGGCGCTCTTTCTGCCCGGCGACGAGCGGTCTTTTCTGCCGACTATGCACACGCCGTTTAAATTCACGCACTCGTCCTCCAATATGCGCACTCCGTTTTTATACAGGTTTTCCCTCAAATCCTTTGAGGTGAAATTTCTGTAATTAAAATAGCCCTCGTCGTGATTGCCGAATACAAAATAGACTCCGAGCGGCGCGTCAAGCTTTCCGAGCGCGGCGCAGGCCTTTTTCATATCGTCGGCGTCCGTGTCGTCGTCGGTAAAATCGCCGACAACTACCACCGTGTCGGGTTTTGTCTCGTTTATTTTGCGGACTATGTTTTCAAATTCGTCGCCGTCCACCGTTATTCCTATATGGCAGTCGGCGATTTCGACTATGCGCAGGTTTTTTTCGCCTATATTCTTATCGGTTTCAAGGCTGTAGGGCGTCATGTACACGTGGTGGGCGAGATACCAGCCCGCGCCGAGATAGAGCGCGCAAAAGATGAGCGCCGCCGCGCCGAACGGATATCCTTTAAAATTCTTTTTCCGTATTTTGCGGACGATAAAGCCCGCGAGGTCAAAGAGCGCAAAGAATACCGTTAGGTGCAGAAAGACTACCGCCATTGCGGTCACGTTTATAAGGGAAAATAGGAAAAGGAGGGACGTCAGAGCGAGGGAAATCAGCCACGACAGCGCTTTTTTGCCGCGAGAAAGGCGGCGCACAAAGCCGAAGCGGCGAAGTCTTGATGCCGCATAAACGGCACAGAGCGCGGAGACGGCAACGATTGGCGCGTTGAAAGCAAATTCGGACATGGGTTGCTCCTTTTTTAGTTTTTAGTTCGCACATTGTTCGCACAGACCCAACACAAAAGTTTTGGTCAAGCTTGCCCTTGGGGCCCCCACAAAAGCTTTGCTTTTGTGGGGAGTGGCTCAAAAAGGTGGTAGGGTCGAGGGGCAGAGCCCTCGTCGCGCTCCGCAGAGCGCGAAAGCTCCGATACGCGTTCTTTTTGCAAAGCTTTTTCTTGCGCTTCTGAGTCAAGAAAAAGCGTTTGGCGGTTTGTGCTGCGTAAAAGGGCGAGGCAATAACTTCAAAATTTAAGCTAAAACATTTTCAGAAACTAACTTGTATGACGCTTTTCTTTGACGCAATCGGCGCAAAGAAAAGCTTCAAAAGAAACGCCAAAAACGGGGGCTCTGCCCCTCGACCCCGCAAGCTTTTGAAAAAGGCGCGCGAAAACTTTCATGTTGGGCGAGTGCGAACTTCGAAAAAAGTGCGCAAAACCTTCCTAACAAGTCTGTGCGAAATTTTAATACTCCTCGGGCTTTCCGTTCCTGTAGTAAACCCTTGTGACCCTCGGCATGTAGTTGCACACTACCTCGTAGTTAAAGCTGTGACACATGCCGCCGAGGAGCTCGGCGGATATGCGCTCTCCACCGTTTTCACCGAGAATTACCGCGTGCTCGCCGACCTCTGCCCCGTCAATATCGGTGACGTCGACCATTATCTGGTCCATGCAGACCTTGCCGACGACAGGCGCCCTTTTACCCCTTATCAGAACGTATCCCTTATTCGTAAGGCACCTTTTGTAACCGTCGGCGTATCCTATGCTGACCGTCGCTATCCTGCGCGGTGAGGGCGCCTCGTATATATGTCCGTAGCCTATTTTAAATCCCGCGGGCACTTCCTTTACGTGAATAATGTGGCTTATGACCTCCATTGCGGGAGTGAGCTTTACCCTTTCGCGGTCGGCAAGCTCCGTTTCCTCAGACGGGTACAGGCCGTACAGCGCTATGCCGAGGCGGCACATATTGTACTGCTTTTTAAAATCCATCGTTCCCGCGCTGTTGCATATATGCTTTACGGGTATATTTACCCCGCGCTCCTCGAGGAGCTTTATAAAGGAGTCGAAAAGCTCGGTCTGAGCGAGAGCGTCCGTCTTATCAAAGCAGTCGGCGCACGCGTAGTGACTGAAAAGCCCTTCGAGCTCTACAGCCTCAAGACGCGATATTTCAAGGACGGCGTCAGCGCCCTCGGCGTTTGGGGGAAAGCCGATTCTCCCCATGCCCGTATCCACCGCGACGTGTACCTTTGCCTTTTTCCCGAGCCGAGCCGCGCATTCCGAGAGGAGCCTTGCCTCGTTTGTATTGTACAGAGACGCCGTAATATCGCCTTCGACAAGCTCCCTGTACTGTAGGGGCGACGTATATGACAGGACAAGAATCGGCTTTTTTATCCCGCCGCGCCGAAGCTCAAGCGCCTCGTCGACGCTTGCGACGGCAAATGAGTCGACTCTGTCCTCAATACAGCGCGAGACGGGAACGCTGCCGTGGCCGTAGGCGTTCGCCTTTACGACCGCCATCGCCTTTACCCCGGGCGAAAGGCAGCCCTTCAGCGCCTCGAGATTTGAAACGACGGCGTCGAGATTTATCGCCGCGAAGCATCTATGGTATTTTTCGTAGGTGTGCTCAGACTCCATTTTATATTTCCTCGCTTAAAAGCATGGTTGTTTCTTATATTTCTTATATTATTTTTTATTCGGAGACTGCGTCGGCGATACTTCTGACGGCGATGCCCTCTTTTTCAAGCGCGCTCCTTATTTTTTTTACGAACAAAAGAGCCTTCTCGTTATCCCCGTGAACGCAGACGGAATCGGGAGATATTTCTATTTCCCTGTTATTTATGCTTTTTACCTTGTGCGTTTTTATCATCGAGACGACGCGCTCGACCGCCTCGTTTTCGTCTGTTATTACGGCTCCCGGCTTTGAGCGCGCGACGAGAGTGCCGTCGTCCTCGTAGGCTCTGTCGGCGAACACCTCGGAGGCGTATCTCAGCCCCAGCTTTTTTGCCTGTGATGTCATCTCGCTGTTTGCGAGAGCGAGGAGGGTCAAGTTCTTCCCGTACTCGAGAATTGCCTCGCATATTGCCGCCGCAAGCTCACTGTTTTTTGCCGCCATATTATAGAGCGCGCCGTGCGGCTTTACGTGGCAAAGCTTTACGCCGACGGCGGCGCAGAAGGCGTCGAGCGCGCCTATCTGATACAGGACGGCGTTTTTTGCCTCGTTCGGCGTGATGTTCATATTTCTTCTGCCGAATCCGACGAGGTCGGGCAGTCCGGGATGGGCGCCGATGCCGACGCCGTTTTCCGCGGCGAGCTTCACTGTTTTTGCCATAACGTCGGGGTCGCCCGCGTGAAATCCGCAGGCGATATTAACAGATGAGACATAGGGGACGACGTCCGCGTCGCGGCCTATTTTATACGCGCCGAAGCTTTCTCCCATATCGCAGTTCAAGTCAACGAAATACATAGTTTTTTCCTTTTTTAATATTATGTTAGCACTCACCCATCGGAAAGTTTTCGCGCAATGTTCGCACGAACTCGTTTCGAAAGTTTTCGCCCGCCTTTTTCAAAAGGCGGCAGGGTTCGGGGCGGCGCCCCGATGATTGGCGTTT